>JALQST010000507.1 GCA_023264315.1 Nodosilinea sp. BSH.14 | reverse complement strand
TTGAATTGCCTATTCCATCTCACTCCCCCGCCATGAATAAAGTGTTGCTCGAATCCATCCAAGAGTCCGATGGCCGCTACCTGAGTGATGTTGAGCTCCGCCCCTTGGCGCAGTTTGTCGCCTCCTATGAAACCCGTTTCACCACCTATGCCGTCCTCAAGGACAAGGCGGAAACCCTGGTTCTGGGCAGCCTGCGTCGTCTGATGCAAACGCCCCACCGCAAGGTGATCACCGAGCACGGATCGAAATGTCAGCGGGACATGACCTATACCCTTCAGTGCATTGCCCAGGCGATTTTGCTGGATGACCCTAAGGGATTCATGGAGGAATATGTGCTGTGGATGCAGAATATCACCCGTGCTCTCCACAAGGAAAATTCCGCCATTGACGCCTACCGCGCCCTACAGCAGGAAATTTCGGCCACCTTTTCCGCCGAGGGAGCCCTGCTGATTAATGGCTACCTTGACCAACTTATCCAGGCCTTTAGTGACGGTCTTTAGGCTCGTTTTCACGGTGCCCCAGCCCCGGTGGTTGCACATTGTGTAACCAGCCCCCCATCGCCCTCGCCATTGGCGATAGTAGAGATATCGCGTTGGAAGACGGGCCATGGCAGGTTGGAAACGGCATTGTGGATACAACGGTAGCAATCACGGTGTTCACCCCGCAGTCCTGGGCTTGGGGCTGGCTGGGCTGGCGCTGATCGGGGGCTGTGCGGGGGCTTCTGTGATGGAGGCCACCAGCGATGGGGGCAAGGCCGACGAATCGGGTATGGTGGCGATGGAGGCTCCCAGGGCTGACCTGGCGGCTCCAACGGCGGACATGGAGGCCCAGCGGGTAGCCGAAGCCCCTCCCATCGGCGATCCTGACGTGGGCCAAGCTGCCCCGCAACTGGTGAAGCGGGCCACCCTCGTGCTGACCCTGACGGACATTGATGGAGCCGTGGCCCAGGTGCAGACCATGATCCGTCAGGCCCAGGGGGATTTGCTGAGCCTGGAGGATAGCCGACGCCCCGACGGCACGGCTCATCAGGTCTATATGACGCTCCGTGTCCCCCAGGCCCAGCTTGAGCCCACCCTAGCGGCCCTGCGACAACTGGGCACCGTGGAGTCCCAGTCCCTTAGCGCTGAGGATGTGTCGTCGCAGTTGGTGGATTTGTCAGCCCGGATTAAAAACCTGCGGCAATCCGAAGTAGCCCTGCAAACGATCATGGAGCGGTCGGGGGAAATCTCCCACGTTCTAGAGGTGGCGCGGGAACTCAGCACCGTGCGGGATTCCATCGAGCGGCTGACCGCTCAAGAGCAAAACCTGAAGCGCCAGGTGGCCTACTCGACCATTGACCTCACCCTGCAAAGCCCGATTACAGCAGTGCCCCCCCTGCGCCCCGTGTCTGAAACCCTGGGCCAGACCTGGCAAGCCGCCACCCAGTCCGTCCGATCCTTCACCGTGGGCGGTCTTAAGGTTGCCCTGTGGCTGTTGGCCTATAGCCCCTACTGGGTGATCCTGGCCGCTATCCTCTACGGTGGCCACCGAGCCCGCACCCGCCGACCCGACCCTGCCGACCCAGAGCAACCCTCCCAATCCTAGGGAAC
>JALQST010000506.1 GCA_023264315.1 Nodosilinea sp. BSH.14 | reverse complement strand
GCGCACCCCAGGTAGAATCCAAACTGTCTCACGACGTTCTAAACTCAACTCAGGTACCATTTTATTCGGCGAACAGCCGAACCCTTGGGACCTTCTTCAGCCCCAGGATATGATCAGTCAACATCGAGGTGCCAAACAATTCCGTCGATAAGGACTCTTGGGAATTATTAGCCTGTTATCCCTAGCGTATCTTTGATTCGTTAAGCAAAAGCCCTTCCACTCGGTACTTTTGGATCACTATGACCGACTTTCGTCTCTGCTCGACTTGTTGAGTCTTGCAGTCAGGCAAACTTCTACCATTATATTCTTCAGAAAGTTTCCAACTTCCATTGAGTTTACCTTCGCACGCCTCCGTTACTTTTTAGGAGGCGACCGCCCCAGTCAAACTACCTCATGTACACTTTTTTGTGTGTTCAATAAGAATGAAGCCGTCTAGAAGGTGGTATTTCAAGGGTGTATGTACTCCCACCTTTCCTACATACTCGAAGGCTTTGTTCAATGTACATGTATAGTAAAGATGCATAGGGTCTTCTCGTCTTGGGGCACGATTTCCGCATCTTCACGGAAAATTCAATTTCACTGAGTCCATGCTGGAGACAGTAGGGCAATCGTTACGTCTTTCATGCAGGCCAGGAATTAGCTGGCAAGGAATTTCGCTACTTTATGATTGTTATAGTTACAACCGCCGTTTACTAGGCCTTCAATTCAACTCTTGCAAGTCTCCTCTTAAGCTTCTAGCACCGGGCAGACGTCAGACCCTATACTTCATGTTACCATTTTGCAGAGTCCTAATTTTTTAGTAAAAAGTCGTCACCCTCATTTTTGTGTCACCAATACTTGGTTTCCCTTCTTCCTAAGGTACGGGAATATTTTGCCGAGTTCCTTCAGCATGGTTATCTCAACGCCTGAGTCTATTCGACTTGTTCACCAGTGTCGGTTTTGGGTACGGTAATTAAGTATCAAACTTTTTCCTGAAATTAAACATAAAAATTCCCTATCCAATTTGGTGATTTTTTTATTCCAATTTGTCAGTTTGATGAAGTTCATCATTTCAATGTTTTCACACGAAATTTAGAAGCCGATTCACTCTGCGCCGAGAAGCGGACCGCAGAAACCCTTGAACTTACGGCGATCATGATTTTCACATGATTTTTTCGTTACTCATGTCAGTATATTCACTTTTGAATCCTCCAATATCTTTCACAAGACATCTTCATCGGTTTACAAAACGCTTCGCTACCTCTTTCTACATTGCTTCGGTAAATAAGTTGAGCCCCGATACATTGTCAGTGCTTTTTTCCTCGACTAGTGAGCTATTACGCTTTCATCATAAAATGGCTGCTTCCAAGCCAATTTCCTAGTTGTTGTCGGAAAGAAACTTCTTTATCCACTTACTTATTGTTTAAGGACCTTAGCAAAAATTCTGGGCTGTTTCCCTTTTGACTTAAAACCTTAGCACTTTAAGTCTGTCTATTCATTTTCAAGTCACAAAGTATTCGGAGTTTCACAAAGATCAGTAAGGCTTTGGGCCCCCATAGCTTAATGAGTGCTCTACCCCTTTTGACCAAAATCAAACGCTTTACCTCAATAAAT
>JALQST010000505.1 GCA_023264315.1 Nodosilinea sp. BSH.14 | reverse complement strand
CATGCTCACTGTCCTTGCCGCAGGTCTGGCAACGTAGCACATTTTCTCGATGATTTTCTTGCGCTTACCCTGCATCTCTACCCAAATAGGCCGACCCCTAACCTAATAACCGGCAGGGGAGAGGTTGCCGCCGCCCGTGCCACCCGGAAGCCAGCCGGATTGAGGGCGGGGATTGAGGTTCCAATCTCCCATAACGTTATCGCCAAGACTTTTCCTCCCGAGGAATTTTATTTAACGTTTTAATACAAAGATGAGAGTCACGCTCTCAAAAAGCTGTAAATTTTAGTTACGAATGCAGGCTCGGTTTATTTCAAATTGTGTCGCCTGGGAGCCTTAAACCTAGATGGGGCAAGGTTTTCTGATACAAAGAGAAATGGGATCTCGGCCTAGGTTCCGTTAAGAAATGTTTCTTTGATACAGTATTGAGCGGTTCGTGAAGCCTGGGTTACTAAGTTTCTTGGCAATCCGGCCTTTTCCAGCCCCTCGGCCTTAGCAGCGAAAGGAGTTTTACGGCATGTTCACCCACGTTAAGCCCACTGTGCGCCACATTGCCCCCGACGATCTGAACGGGCGGAGACTGGTCAAAGTGGTCTATGTGGTGTTAGAGCCTCAGTACCAGAGTGCTCTATCCTCCGCCATCCGGTCGATCAACGCCAATAATTCCCAGGTGGCGTTTGAGGTCAACGGCTATTTAATTGAAGAACTGCGCGACGCCAACAACTACGAGGCCTTCAAGCAGGATGTGGCCGAGGCTAACGTGTTCATCGCCTCGCTGATCTTTATCGAAGATCTGGCCGATAAGGTGGTGGAGGCGGTGGCCCCCGTGCGCGACCAGTTGGATGTGGCGGTGTGCTTCCCCTCCATGCCCCAGGTGATGCGCCTGAACAAGATGGGCAGCTTCTCGATGGCGCAGTTGGGCCAGTCCAAGAGCATGATCGGCTCCTTCATGAAGAAGCGCAAGGAGAAGTCGGGCGCGGGCTTCCAAGACGCCATGCTGAAGCTGCTGCGGACGCTGCCCACGGTGCTGAAGTACCTGCCCGTAGAAAAGGCCCAGGATGCCCGCAACTTCATGCTCAGCTTCCAGTACTGGCTGGGCGGCTCGCCGGAGAACCTGGAAAACTTCTTCCTGATGCTGGCCGACCGCTACGTGATCACCGACAGCCAGATTGAGGGCGCACCCCAAACCGAAGCCCTCGACTACGAAGAGCCCGTCACCTACCCCGACATGGGCATCTGGCACCCCATGGCCCCCGCCATGTTCGAGGACATCAAGGAGTACCTCAACTGGTATGCCTCCCGCCGCGACATTTCCGACGACCTGAAGGATCCCCTGGCCCCCACCATTGGTCTGGTGCTGCAACGGACGCACCTCGTTACCGGGGACGAGGCCCACTACGTGGCCATGGTGCAGGAATTTGAGTACCTGGGCGCGAAGGTGATCCCTGTGTTTGCGGGCGGGTTGGACTTCTCCAAGCCCGTGGATGCCTACTTCTTTGATCCCGTCGATAATTCCAAAACCATCGTGGATGCGGTGGTTTCTCTGACCGGGTTTGCCCTGGTGGGTGGCCCCGCTCGCCAAGATCACCCCAAGGCCATCGAAACCCTGAAGCGGTTGAACCGTCCCTAT
>JALQST010000504.1 GCA_023264315.1 Nodosilinea sp. BSH.14 | reverse complement strand
AATCTTTCTACCGTTTCGTCTACTACAATCGCTTCCTGGATCCCCAAGCTTAGTCTAGCAGCTGGGCTAGTTCGGGCGTATCTAGCGGTTGGGGGACTAGCGTAAAAAAGAGGGTACATGGACAATAGTCCTTGCACCCAAACAAAAAATCTCCTATGAGCATAGCGCATCGACTGAGCGAAAAGCTAGAGCAACCGGACGTGCAGGCGCGACTCTTGCCCCTAACAACGGCCCAAAGTCTGGCTGGGATGGTGCTAGTGGCGTTAGAAGTGGGCCTGATGATAGCTCGCTGGGTGTTGGAGAACGAGTTAGCGCGCCGGGCAGCGGCCCCTCAGGTGTGGCCCCACTGCCCCCACTGTGGGAGTCGGCTACAGTCGAAAGGATTTCAGTCGCGGCAGATGGAAACTTTGGTGGGCGCCATTGCCTGAAAGCGACGGGTGGGTCGCTGTCCTCGGGGATGCCCAGAGAGTCAGCGGGTGCCGCTCGACGAAGCGCTAGGGATTGTGCCCTATCAACAGAGTAGTGAGGAATTAGTGCGCTTAGGTTGTCTGTTGAGCGTGATGATGCCCTATGGTCAGGCCAGTGAGGTGTTGCGCCAGTGGAGCGGGCTATCGGTGAGCGCGGCGAGTCTATGGAACTGGGTGCAGCAGGTGGGGCAACGAGCTGAGGCAGCTCTGGCTGAGGTCTTGGCGGTTCAAGCCGGGGGTGAAGGGGTGGCCCCTGAGCCGATGGCGGCGGCCTTGGCGGCTCTACCCTTAGCGATTGGAGCCGATGGGGTGATGGTGCCCTTTCGCCCTACCCCAAAGACGCCCAAAGGGGCGATTCAGTGGCGGGAGGTGAAAGTGGGCATTCTGGCCCGCCTTGGCCGCCGGGTCACCCGGGCAGGAAAGACCGTCCCCCAACTGCTGAGACGCCGACTGGTGGCGGTGTTGGGCACGATTGACGACTTCATCCCGGTCATTCAACTAGAAGCCACTCGCCAGGGTGTCGATACCGCTCCCCTGGTGGTCTGGCTCAGCGATGGTGGACGAGGCTTTTGGCGGGTCTACCGCACCTGCTTTGCTACCGCTATCGCCGTGCTCGATTTCTTCCACGCCGCTGGTCATCTAGCCCGCGCCACCGAGGCCCTCTTTGGCTCCCTCCACTCCGCTGAGGCCCAGGCCTGGTTTCAGCGCTGGCGTCATTGGCTGCGCCATGGCCAAGCCCGACGGGTGCGACAGACCTTACTTCACTTGATTCATCTGCCCGGTTGGTCTGCCTCCGCCTTTGCCACCCTGCTTCAGGTACAGGCCTACTTTCAACGCCACCACCACCACACCCGATATCAAACCTTTGAGCGCCTCGGTCTTCCCTTGGGCTCCGGAATGGTGGAAAGTGCCTGTAAATGGCTGATTCAGCAGCGCTTCAAGGGTGTCGGTATGCGCTGGAGTGAGGATGGCTTTAACCATCTTCTCTTGCTCAGGTTAGCTTGGGCTAATCATCGTTTTGATGACCTCTTTCCCTCCGTTCCTAACCCCCTAACCGACCCCTCCCCTAACCTTTAGATACGCCCGGATCAGGGTCAGGGTTCCGTAGGTTCCGGTACCCGCCAACACCTCCTGCAAAAAAAAGTTATCTGGCTCTGGGGGA
>JALQST010000503.1 GCA_023264315.1 Nodosilinea sp. BSH.14 | reverse complement strand
GACCAAGAGCAAGCCCTGGATGCCCAGCCTACGACGGCCATCGCCCAGGGGCAGCGTTCCTTTAGCGATACGGATCGGCGCAAGCTGCGGGCCTTTATGCAGGATGCCGCTGCCCTCAAGGGTGGACAAGATTCTAAACTCAAGGCGGCGACGGAGACCATTGCTGAACTGCTGAAGGAGGGGCTGAACCCGATCATCTGGTGCCGCTACATTGCCACCGCAAATTATCTGGCCCAGGCGCTGAAGGACACCTTTGAGAAGAAGCGGGGTAGCCAAGTGCGGGTGATGGCCGTGACCGGGGAACAGGCGGAGGATCAGCGGGAGGCCCAAATTCAGGAGTTGGCGACCTATCCCCAGCGGGTGCTGGTGGCTACGGACTGCCTCAGCGAGGGGGTGAACCTGCAAGAGCATTTCCAGGCGGTGATCCATTACGACCTGCCCTGGAACCCTAACCGCCTGGAGCAGCGAGAAGGCCGGGTGGATCGCTATGGCCAAGCGGCCCCGGTGGTGAAAAGCTATCTGCTCTATGGCCAAGATAATCCGGTGGATGGGGCCGTGTTGGATGTGCTGATCCGCAAGGCGGTGAAAATTCACAAGAGCCTGGGCATTAGCGTCCCGGTGCCGATGGACAGCGCCACGGTCTCGGAGGCGGTGTTTAAGTCCCTGTTTGACCGCGCCACCGATGCCGAGCAGTTGTCCCTGCTGGAGTTGCTGGATGAGCAAGAATCGGCCATGGAGCAAGTCCATAAAAGCTGGGATCGGGCCATCGAACGAGAAACCATCAACCGCACCCGCTTTGCCCAGCGGGCGATTAAGCCCGAAGAGGTGGCGCAGGAGCTGGTGGAGTCGGATCGGGTGTTGGGCAACGAGTCCGACATTGAGCGGTTTGTGCTGACCACCTGTGCGCGGCTGAACCATTCCCTCGTGAAACAAAAGCAGGGCTGGCGGCTGCAAAACATCCCCACCTGCGTAAAGCCGATCCTGGGCGACAAACCCCGACGGTTGACCTTCACCACCCCGCCCCCGGAAGGGGTAGAGTATGTGGGCCGTAACCATCCCCTAGTGGAAGGGCTGGCCCGGTATGTGCTGGAAGATGCCCTAGAAAACGGTCAAAATCCGGTGGCGGCCCGGTGTGGGTTTACGGTAACGACTGCCGTAGAGAAGCGCACCACGTTATTGATGCTGCGGTTGCGGCACCTGCTGGCCAGTACCAAGGGGCAAGACTTGCTCGCCGAAGAATGCCTAGTGGCCGGATTTACTGGCCCACCCTCGGCCCCGCTATGGCTAGAGCCAGAGGCAGCGGCCCAGCTTTTGCAACAGGCAGAACCAACCGGGGATATTCCCTTAGCCATGAAACGGCTGGAAATTGAGGAATTGCTAGGGCGGCTGGAGGGCTTGCAGGAGGAACTCAACGACCTCGCCCAACAACGAGCCAATGCCCTGCTCCAGTCCCACCGTCGAGTGCGGGCTATCACCAAGGAAGGTCAGATCCGGGTGAAGCCTCAGTTACCGATGGATATTTTGGGGGTCTTTGTTTTACAACCGGGATAGCTCCCGGAGCCCACCCTGACGGGAAGCAAGCTACACCCCCAGCCTCCCGGAGCCCACACCCCCAGCCCCTCTCCCCAAGGGAG
>JALQST010000502.1 GCA_023264315.1 Nodosilinea sp. BSH.14 | reverse complement strand
TGGGGACGGGCTTGGTGGTGGCTGATGGTTCGGGCCAGGTGGGCGATTTCAAGGATTTGACTATCGGTCAGCACGGCCCGCTGTTGGGTTTCGGCAGGGACGGGTTCCCAGGTAAGATTCCCCGCTGCGTCGATCTGTTGCCGCTGAGTTTGCCGCGATAAACGTCGCTCTAGAATCTGCCCTTCCCGGTTGACGAGGTAGGTATCGCCCACCACGTCCCCGTTGACCAAGGCCGCCGAGAGGCCGTAGACCGCTTGAATCACCATTACACCCCGCCTCCCACTCACCGGATCGGCACTGAAGGCCACCCCCGACGCCACGGGGTTGAGCATGGGCTGAATCAGCACAGCGGGTGGTTGTAGGTCGGTAGGACATAAGCCATCCGATGGGCGAGGAGACCGCGCCCCTACGGTGTGGTAGGTTTGCAGCGTTTCGGTAAAGGCGGATTGCCAAACCTTGAGGATGGCCTGTTCTAATCCGGCGGTCTCTACGCCTAGAACGGTTTCCAACTGTCCGGCGTAGCTTTGTTGGGCACCATCCTCCGCCAAGGCCGACGACCGCACGGCCCACCGTTGTTGCGCTGTTCCCAAGGCGGTTAATTGTCCCAAGGAGGCTAAACCCTGCCTTACCTCGGCCATCACCGCTGGGGCGAGGCGGCTTGGTAGGCGATAGTGGCCAAGGGGCTGGGCATCGCTGGGGCAGAGGGTCAACGAATCCCAAAAGGCCTGGGGCCGCAGCACCAGACCGGGCAGCACCGGAACGTTACCCTGGGACAGGTGGGCGAGGGTGCGGGCCTTGCCGCCGAGGTCGGGGAGGACTTCCGGCGGGGGGGAATGTTCCGGGCTAAACCAGACGCAGTAGGGCATGGCGACGGGGGGGAGCCTCAGCCCTATCGTTCGAGGGAGAACGACCCTAGGCACTGAGTGGGCCTCCTCACTCTAGCCCTAGTTCTGGGCTGGGATGGAACCCGGTAGCCACGCTGGGAAATGGCACCCTGGCCTGCCAGCGGTGGCAGAGAATCTCACCCAGGCGGACAGGGGCGCTTGGGCCGGGCTCGCTGGGTTATTGTGCCGACTCGTATTCCTCCCCGGCCTGTTGTTGCACCCATTGGGCCACGCCTTCCGCCAGGGTTTCGGCCAGTTGGGCCTGGGCTTGGGGGTCGGTGATCCACTCGAACTCGGTGGGGTGAATCATAAAGCCCAACTCTAGCAGCACCGAGGGGGCGACGTGGGGCCGGGTGAGGGCGAGGTTATTCCAAAACACACCGTAGGAGGGGCGGTCTAGCTCGGTGACGAGGTGGTCGTGCAAAAATTGGGCTAGGTCATGGGCCTGGGCATGGAACCAAAACGCCCCAATGCCGGCGGTGTTGAGGGCGTCGCCGCTGTCGGGCAGGGCGTTGTAGTGGATGCTGAGGGCGAGGGTGGGCTGGTCTCGGTGGATTTGGGCGGCGCGGTCGTTGGGGCCGCTGGTGGTGTCGTCGGTGCGGGTCATGATCACTGTGGCTCCCCGCCGTTCTAGGGCCGCTTGCAGGAGGCGGGACACATCCAAATTCACCGCTTTTTCGGGGGTGCCGTCGGGGCCGCGGGCGCCCAGTTCGTCGCCGCCGTGGCCGGGGTCGAGGAGACTCCGAGTGCCCTGGAGC
>JALQST010000501.1 GCA_023264315.1 Nodosilinea sp. BSH.14 | reverse complement strand
CCGTTCAACGATGGATACCGGATGGATGACAACCCCGATATGACCCAGATGCAGGACGCCGCCTAGTTCCTAGCCATACACCAGATTTGACAATATCTCGCAAGACTCAGGTGATTCCGTTAGGGCCTGAATTTATTCGACCGCAAGATGGTCATGACAAACAAGACTGTGAGAATGCTGCCGCCAAGCGGTGGTTGAGCCAGCATGGAGAGCGGCTTAGGGGGCTGCGGGCGACGGCGCTAGGGGATGATCTCTATTGCCACCAACCCTTCTGCCAGCAGCTGTTAGACCAACAGGTGGACTTCATCCTGGTCTGTCGAGAGGACTCCCACACCACCCTCTATGACCATCTCGAGGGGATGGATTTGCCCACCGTCACCACCCAACGCTGGACCGGCAAGGTGAACGAAACTTGGACCTACCGCTATCTCAATGGGGTGCCCTTACGAGATGGAGCCGATGCTCTGTTGGTTAACGGGTGCGAGGTAACGGTCAGCCGCCCCGATGGTCAGGTGACCTACCACAACGCTTTTGCCACCAGTCATCGCATCAGCAATGACACCGTCGCTGAAATTGTTCGAGCCGGACGAGCCCGATGGAAGGTCGAGAATGAAAACAACAACACCCTCAAGACCAAGGGCTACAACCTGGAGCACAATTTCGGCCATGGTCAGCAGCATTTAGCCTCCGTCCTCGCCACCCTCAACATCCTGGCCTTGCTGTTTCACACCGCCCTGGAGCGGCTTGACCAGAAGTATGCCCTGCTGAGGGCCCACCTCCCCACTCGAAAAACCTGCTTTGATGACCTGCGGGCTTTAACTCGGTACCTGTATTTCGACAGTTGGGATCATCTCCTTACCTTCATGCTCGAGGGGCTAGAACTGGAAATCCCTCCCAATAGCAGCTGATTCTTTAAAATGAGAATCGCTGATGTCGGCTAGAACCATTAGAACTAGCCTAAGAATCTACCATCTTTCGGCTCCCTTGGGAATGAAATAGCCCTGTCCCCAGTACAAAATTAACATTAGCTTTGATGACACGGTTACCAAGAATGGAAGACGTTTTGCAAGAAAGATTAGTGCTCAGCCAAGTGAATATAAGTATGTGGGGGTACTAGTCACTAGTGGCAATATGGCCGAGACTGGAGAAGCATCAAAAACTAAACGAAAAAATCATTGCCTAGTCCAAGAACCCGATTTAGAATCTCAACTACTCAAAATTAATGATGAATCAATTTGTGATTATTGTAGCGCACTAACTACGTTTCAGAAAAAATCTCCAAACTTCAAAGAGCAAGAAGGCTTTTTGAAAAAAGGGTGGTGTGTTTTTTACTGTGTTCCCCAAGGAACAGATCAATGCGTTACTCTATTTGGTCAGAGTCCCAATTTTCGTATTCCTTATTTACCTTGGAGTTTAGACTAAGGCCATAGAAAAAAGCGGCCCGAGTCTTGCTCGGGCCGCTTTTTAGCCGAAGCTGAGAAAGCACAACCAATCTCGGCAAAGGCCTATGACCTACGATAGCTTGTACGGATTTCGACAGCGCGCCCATCAGTATCTGGGGCGGGCGCACGACGCGACCTTTGAACTCATCGATGCGGTGCTGACCACCCGTCATGTCTATAGCTTTGCGGAACTCTCGCCGTCGCCGCTGTTTCG
>JALQST010000500.1 GCA_023264315.1 Nodosilinea sp. BSH.14 | reverse complement strand
CTGAATAAATAGCAGCAAGCTTATTCAGAGAAAGCCGCCCTAAAAGGGCGGGGCTTGAAACCCATTATTTTTGGTCACCTTAGACCCGGAAGAGCCTTCTAGTCAGCATTATAGATGAAATATCCGAGAATTCAGCCTAACTCAGTCATTCTGAGGCATGAACTCCGTCAGCAATCCTGTTTTACTAAATTATTGCAATTGATACCAATCACAAAGGGGTTTACTCCCATTGGTTTCGCGGCAACAGCTATTTCCGCATCGGGTGGGATTGGCTGAAAACTGCCCTAGAACAAGGTTGGCCCCTCATCCGCCACGTCCGGTTTACCCACAACCGCGATCCTGAACTCGCGATGGCCTCTCGCAAACAGCATGAGCAGCGCACCTATCGAATTGCGTTCAAAATACACACGTACCGCTATGCCGCCGACTAAGTTTTGTCAGTCAACCAGGGTAAGGCCTCAAGCGTTGCCGATCACTAAGTTGTCACCCTTATCCCCGAGATGTTGCCCTATGACCGTTGACGAAGCCACTGATCTTGTTGAGCAGGTGATTGATCAAGGCCAGCTCACCAAAGTTCAAGAATTAGTCTTCCGCAAATCCTGGGACGGGGAATCCTACACCAAGATGGCCAGGGCATCGGGCTACGATCCGGGCTACATCAAGGATACGGGCTCGAAACTATGGAAAACCCTGTCGGAGGTGTATGGGATCAAGGTGACGAAGCCCAACCTTCAGGGGGCACTGAAGCGGGCGGTGGTCAAGGCTCAGAGGGAAAGTCGGCTGGCTTCAGGTGTTTCCCCTCGGCGGGTGGATTGGGGCGATGCCATTGATGTGTCGATTTTCTATGGTCGGGCGGAGGAGTTGGCGACGCTGCGGCGGTGGATGGTGGAGGAGTCTGGTGAACATGGGGCCAGTCCGCGCTGCCGTTTGGTGACGCTGTTGGCGATGGGCGGCATGGGCAAAACCTCGCTTTCCGTGAAGATTGCGGAGCAGGTGCAGGATGACTTTGATGCAGTGATTTGGCGTTCTTTGCGCGATGCCCCTCCACTGAGCGATCTATTGACGACGCTGATTCGCTTTTTGGCTCCGGTCGATCAGAGTGAGCGCTCCTTGCCCGAATCGATTGGCGGCAAAATTTCGGTGTTGATTGAGCATCTACGAGCGACCCGTGCCCTGGTGGTGCTGGATAACTTTGAGGCGGTGCTGCAAGGCACCAAACGGGCGGGCACCTACCGCAGCGGCTACGAAGACTACGGTGAATTGCTCAAGCGTTTGGGTGAAATAGCCCACCCAAGCTGTGTGCTGATTACCACCCGCGAAAAACCCCAGGAGATTGCCGCCCAGGAAGGGGATTGGTTTCCCGTGCGTACCCTACACCTCCAGGGGGTGGATGCCGATACTGGTCGCCAAATTGTGGTGGCTAAGGGGCTTTCGGCAGACACCTCAGACCTTGATCGCCTAGTGACCCACTACCGAGGCAACCCCCTGGCGCTCAAAATTGCGGCGACGTCCATTAGCGATGTGTTTGCGGGCAGCATTACCCGATTTCTGGCCCAGGGCAGCCGCGCCTGTAGCGGCATGGGGACTGCTCCAGCAGCCATGGGATCGGCTGTCGCCCACGGAACGGCAGATTATGTACTGGCTGGCCATCAACCGCGAACCCGTCACC
>JALQST010000004.1 GCA_023264315.1 Nodosilinea sp. BSH.14 | reverse complement strand
GGAATTTGGCTGAGAGAAATAGTGGACGAGGAACGGGGCCGATCACTGGCGACCGCTTCCCGGCGAGGGACGGGCTGGGGAGCCGTGGCTCCGGCGTCGAACAGTTCCTCATCCAGAATTTCGTTGCACAGGTCAACGCATTCGTCGCAGATGTAGACCCCCGGCCCCGCAATGAGCTTGCGTACCTGCTCTTGGGACTTGCCGCAAAAGGAGCACTTGAGATGGGAGTCGTACTTAGACATATCTGTGACCCTAATGAAGTGCAGTCATTGCAGGAGGATTGGACAGGGAATGCTGTTCCACCACGCTATCGATCAACCCATATTGCTTGGCATCTTCCGCCGACATATAGAAGTCCCGCTCGGTGTCGGCCTCTACGCGCTCGATGGGCTGCCCTGTATGGTAAGCGATCAACTCGTTCAAACGATTCTTATGGTAAAGAATTTCCTTGGCTTGGATGGCAATGTCCACCGCTTGGCCCTGGGCACCGCCTAGGGGTTGGTGAATCATAATTCGAGAACTGGGCAGCGACAGCCGCTTGCCCTTGGCCCCAGCACAGAGCAAGAACGCGCCCATACTGGCGGCTAGGCCAAAACAAATGGTGACAACATCGGGGCGAATTTGCTGCATGGTGTCGTAGATGGCCATGCCAGCGGTAACGGATCCACCGGGAGAGTTGATATAAAGCTGGACATCCTTTTCGGGATCCTCGGCGTCTAGGTAAAGCAGTTGAGCGACGATGGAGTCGGCCACTTCCCCAGTGACGGGGGTGCCTAAAAAGACAATCCGCTCCCGGAGTAGCCGAGAGTAAATATCGAACGCCCGCTCGCCCCGACCGGATTGCTCGACGACGACGGGCAGAATGTTCTGCAACTGGTTGAGGCTGGCAGCGGTAGAACTCAAGCTCGTAATCAACCTGTGATCAATGTTCGATGCAATCATAGTGGGTTTGCGGAATATTTCAAGGGTTAGGGGCAAATTGGGATCATGGGCGACGGTTGCCGCCGCTGGGAACAATACATCCCCTCCATCGTCATTATGCCCCAAAACCCAAGGGCTACCCCGGTGGGGATCGATTTGGGGATCGATCTGCTCCCCAAGTTTGAGGTCAGATCGCCCCCAATCTGAATCCCGACCTTATTCGGCGGCGGTGGCGTCCACATCCACCACGGCGTCTTCCGCCGCAACTTCTTCTGGCTCGTCGGCGTCTTCGGCTTCGTCCGCTTTCTTCAGGCTCCCTTCGGGCACCAGTTCTACGGTGTTCACCCCTTCCAGCCAGGCGAGGATTTTCTCCTGAAGCAGTTCTTCCTTCAGCACCTGCACCAGCCGTTCGGGATCGATTTGGTTCACGTCCTCAATTTCGGCCATGGTTTCTTCCACCTTGGCTTCCAGGGCATCGTCGTCCACGCTGATCCCTTCCTGTTTGGCCACTTCGCCCAGGGCCAGGGTGCGCTTCAGGCGATCCACCGCTTCGGGACGGGCCTGTTTCCGCATGTTGTCCACAATTTCGCGGGTCAGCAGCTTGTTTACGTCAATGCCCTGACGGCTGAACTGCATGATGGTTTGGGTGAGCAAAAAGTCCACTTCCCGCTGAATTAGGGTGTTGGGGATTTCGGCGTCTAGGTGCTCCACTAGGGCGTTAATCAGCGCCTCATTTTTGTTGGTCTGGGTGCGGTCGGTGGCTTCTTTGGTGTAGCGCTCTTCTAGGGAAGCCCTCAGTTCGGTGATAGTTTCGTACTCGCTGACCTCCTGGGCAAAGTCGTCGTCCAGTTCCGGCAGTTCCTTCTCCTTAATTTCCTTCAGGGTGATGGAAAATAGGGCGGGCTTGCCAGCCAGGTCGGGCTGGGAGTAGTCGTCGGGGAAGGGAATTTCCAGATCCTTGGTTTCCTCTAGGGACATCCCGGCAATGCCTTCGATGAAGCCAGGGATGAAGCGCCCTTCAGATAGTTCCACCTGGAAGTCTTCGGCGGAACCGCCCTCAAAGGCTTCCCACTCGCCGGACTCGTCCTGCACCTTGCCCACAAAGTCAATCACGGCCATGTCGCCCATTTTAGAAGGACGATCCTCAACGGGTATTAGGGTGGCTAGGTTGCTTTGGTAGCGCTCTAGGGTCTTATCCACCTGCTCTAGGTCGGGCAGAATTTCCTCGGCCTGAACGGTGAGATCCTTATACTGCTTCAAAGTGACGCGGGGGGGCACATCCACGGAAATCTGAAGGGTCAGCCCTTGGGTCGGTTCGTACTGGCTGAGCAGTGCATCAAAGTCCGACTTGAGCTGGTAGTTGCCGATGGCGTCGATCTCCTCTTGCTTGATCGCCTGATCCACTGCCGACTGCACCAATTCCTCTAGCACGGCGGCTTTGAACTGGGGAATGCCGATCCGTTGCAGAAACACGGGCTTGGGCACCTTACCCTTACGAAAGCCAGGAATATTGATGGTGCGCATCATCTGCTGGAGCACCTTATCGTAGGTCTTTTGAGACATCTCGGCGGGAATCTCAATCTCCAGACCAACTTGGCTGTCGGGCAATACTTCCTGGATAACTTTCATGGGGTCTGCTGCTAAAAAATTGACGCAACTAATAAGCATACTCCAAAGGCAAGCCCCTGTTGGGACTGAAGATAGGATTCAAAGCCGCTGAGCAATGGGACACAGATGCTACCATCAGCGGATAGGCTTGTTTAGGAACATTTAAAGAAAACGGGAGAACGGCTGTGGTGAACGGGTTAAATGTCGCTGTTTTGGGAGCCACCGGAGCGGTGGGAGCCGAGCTTTTGGCCCTTTTGGAACAGCGTGCCTTTCCTGTGAAAACCCTGAAGCTGCTGGCCTCCTCCCGGTCGTCGGGTACCCAAATCCCCTTCATGGGCGAAACCCTGACGGTGGAAGCCCTGGGTGAAGGCGCGTTTGATGGGGTGGATCTGGTGCTGGCCTCGGCAGGCGGATCCATTTCTAAAGAATGGTTGCCCAAGGCCGCAGCGGCGGGGGCCGTTTCCATCGACAACTCCAGCGCCTTCCGCATGGATCCCACCGTTCCCCTGGTGGTGCCCGAAGTGAACCCAGAGGCCACCTACCAACACCAGGGCATCATCGCCAACCCCAACTGCACCACGATTTTGATGTCCCTGGCCCTGTGGCCTTTGCATCAGGTGCGGCCCATTCAGCGGCTGGTGGTGTCCACCTATCAATCCGCTAGCGGTGCTGGGGCACGGGCCATGGAGGAAGTGAAGCGCCAAGCCCAGGCAATTTTAAACGGCGAAGAACCCGTGGCCGAAGCCTTCCCCTATCCTTTGGCGTTCAACCTGTTTCCCCACAACTCGGAACTCAACGAGTTGGGCTATTGCCAGGAGGAAATGAAAATGGTGAACGAGACCCGCAAGATTTTTGGGGCTCCTGAGCTTCGGATTTCGGCCACCTGTGTACGGGTTCCCGTATTGCGGGCTCACTCTGAAGCGCTGAACATTGAGTTTGGCGCACCCTTCCTCGTGGCCGAAGCCAAGCAATTGCTGAGCCAAGCCCCTGGGGTAAAGGTGGTGGAAGACTGGATCCGCAACTATTTCCCTATGCCCATCGAGGCCAGCGGCCAGGATGACGTACTGGTGGGGCGGATTCGTCAGGATTTGTCGAACCCCAACGCCCTCGAACTCTGGCTCTGCGGCGACCAAATTCGTAAAGGTGCGGCCCTCAATGCCGTCCAAATTGCGGAATTGCTCACTGTCAAGGCCGGGGTTGCGGCTTCAGCGATGGCTTAGGGCACGGCTCAGGGAATCTCCTCGGGAGCGGCTGCGGGATAAACTGCGGGGATTCACATCCTGAGATTTTCGGCTAAGTTGGTATAATCCAAACGTCTGGCGGGATGCGTCCTGCCCTTAAAGCAGAGGACAGTAGATTCGAGTGGTATATTTCGGCAGAGTGCTTACGGCCATGGTGACGCCATTCTCTCAGGATGGCTCCGTCGATTACGCGATGGCCGAACGTCTGGCGGATCACTTGGTCAACCACGGTAGTGATGGCCTGGTGGTGTGCGGTACCACAGGGGAATCTCCGACCCTGACCTGGGATGAGGAATACCAACTGTTCCAGGCGGTGAAGCAGGCCGTGGGCGGTCGGGCTAAGGTGGTGGCGGGGACGGGGTCTAACTCCACCCATGAAGCCATCGAAGCCACCCAAAAGGCCAGCCATCTTGACCTGGATGGGGCGCTGCAAGTGGTGCCCTACTACAACAAACCTGCTCAGGAGGGGCTGTACCAGCACTTCCGGCATATTGCCGAGGCGGTTCCCGACCTGCCGATCATGCTCTACAACATTCCGGGACGGACGGGGTGCAACCTCGCCGTGGAGACGGTGGCGCGTCTGGCGGAGGTTGACAATATCCTAGCAATCAAGGAAGCTAGCGGTAGTTTGGATCAGGTCAGCCAAATCCGCTGCCACACTCCTGCCGATTTCTTGATCTACTCCGGTGACGATTCCCTCACCCTACCGACGTTGTCTGTGGGCGGTTGCGGGGTTGTTAGTGTAGCCAGCCATCTGGTGGGCGATGACCTCCAGCGGATGATTCAAGCCTACGAAACGGGCCAAGTTCAGCAAGCTACCGAGATTCACCTCAAACTATTGCCCTTGTTTAAGGCGCTGTTTGTAACCACAAATCCAGTTCCGGTGAAGGCGGCACTGGTAAAACAGGGTTGGGATGTGGGGTCTGTGCGACTACCCCTTTGCCCCGCTGGGGAGGATGTGATGTCCCTCCTAGACCAAGTCTTGCAACCCTTAGCCCTAGATTGAGTCTTGAATTTAAGTCTTCGATTGCGTTCGTCCTATGCCTAGTTCAGCCTTACCCTTCAGGCGATGACTCGATAAAACTCTTCTAGATCATCCAACTCGTCCTACAACTCAATCCCTCTGGCCATTGCCTTCCTTGACCACCGCCTATTTAGTGTCGTCTACCTTGGCTCTAATATCTTTTGAACGATAACCTTGTCCCTTCCCCATAACTCCTAAACATTCTGACGTTGTTCTCTACTACTTTTCCTAGGATTTCTCCTCTATGCGCGGTTGCGTTTTACCCTTTTTCTCCATTGCTATCGATACCGTCTGAGTCAGTCCCGATCTCTCCTTGATGGAGGGATCGAGGATGATGGCTGACCCCAGTCTCTCCCCACCGTCGAGCCAGCGGCTTTTCCGGTTAGCTTCCATTCCAGGGATAGGTCATCTCTGCAAGGCCCGACGCCCTAGACCATCCCCCAGAGTTTTAGCTTTTCAGTTCTGTTTTCTACTTACGAGACGATTCTTTATGACAGCCAAACAAAACCAGTCAGCCCTCAAAATTGTTCCCCTCGGTGGGCTGCACGAAATCGGCAAAAATACCTGCGTGTTTGAGATCAACAACGAAATTATGTTGCTCGATGCCGGGTTGGCCTTTCCCACCGATGGGATGCACGGGGTCAACATTGTGCTGCCCGATGTCACCTACCTGCGGGAAAACCGCGACAAAATCAAGGGCATGATTGTCACCCACGGTCACGAAGATCACATTGGCGGCATTGCCTTCCACCTCAAGCAGTTTGATATTCCGGTGATCTATGGCCCCCGCCTCGCCATGGCCCTGCTGGAGGACAAACTAGAGGAAGCCGGGGTGGCCGACCGCACGGAACTGCGCCAGGTGCGCCCCCGCGAAACGGTACGGGTGGGCAACTCATTTTTGGTGGAGTACATTCGCAACACCCACTCCATCGCCGATAGCTGCTCGGTGATTATCCACACCCCCGTGGGCGTCGTGGTGCACACGGGAGACTTCAAGTTTGATTTTACCCCCGTGGATGGCGAAACCTTTGACGTGCAGCGGCTGGCCGAAGCGGGCGAACGGGGCGTGCTGTGCCTAATCAGCGACTCCACCAATGCGGAACTGCCCGGTCACACGCCCTCAGAGCGGTCGGTGTTCCCCAACCTGGATCGGGAATTTGCCAAGGCCGATGGGCGGCTGTTTGTTACCACCTTCTCCTCCTCGGTGCATCGGGTCAACATGATTTTGGAATTGGCCCAAAAGCACAACCGCAAGGTGTTTGTGGTGGGGCGTTCCATGCTCAACGTGATTGCCCATGCACGGGATTTGGGTTACATCAAATGTCCCGAAAGCCTGTTTTTGCCCCTGCGCAACCTGGGCCAAACCGCCGATGAAAACGTGCTGATCCTCACTACGGGCTCCCAGGGCGAACCCATGGCGGCCCTTACCCGCATTGCGGAAGACTCCCATCGCCAGGTCAAAATCAAGCGGGGGGATACGGTGATCTTCTCCGCCAACCCCATCCCCGGCAACACCATTGCCGTGGTCAACACCATCGACAAGCTGATGATGCGCGGCGCTAAGGTGGTCTACGGCAAGGACAAGGGCATCCACGTTTCCGGCCACGGCTCCCAGGAAGACCAAAAGCTGATGCTAGCCCTCACCAAGCCCAAGTTCTTCCTGCCCGTCCATGGCGAGCACCGGATGCTGGTGAAGCACTCCGAAACCGCCCAGAGCATGGGGGTTCCGGCAGAGAATATGGTGATCATCCAAAACGGCGACATGGTGGAGGTGGATTCTTCCGGCATTCGCATTGCGGGTCAGGTGCCCTCCGGCATTGAACTGGTGGATTCCTCCCGCGTGGGCGTGGTGGGCCGCGACATTCTGAAAGACCGTCAACAACTGGCGGAAGATGGCGTGGTTACTATCGCCGCCACCATTGGCGACAACGGCAAACTGGTGGCTGGGCCAACGGTGCAACTGCGCGGGGTGGCCCATAGCGTCAACCCAGAGCGCTTCCAAAAGGCCGTTCAGCAGGTGCTAGAGCAGGTGCTGGAAACCCACGGGTCTGAACTGATCGTGAAGGGCCAAAAGGGCCAGTCCACCGTGGATTGGGACGGCCTCAAGGGCTTGATGGATCGGGATCTGCGTCGGCTGCTGCGGCGCGAACTCGATAAGCGTGACCCGCTGCTGATCCTGCTGCTGCAAGGCACCGCCGCCGAGCCTCAACAAGCCAAACGGGGACGCAGCCCGGTCGCCGCTTCGGCCTCCTAAATCTCCCGCCGCCGCCATCGATGGAAACCCCGTCGGTGGCGGTTTTGTTTGGGGCGTGGGGGCAATTTTCTCGGATTCTCCCTACAAAGATCCGCAGTTATATGCTATGGGCAAGCCTTAACGCTATAATGCATCTAAACAAGACCAAGTGTGCTTAGACGGATAGCACATGGCAAGTGTTTAGGTGGCTATCAGTCCTTAGCCCTGGGCGCTTCAATTAAGAGCTCTTGTGTAGGTTTGCCGTTCCAACGCCTGTTCTGGCATCGCCAAGAATTCTCGAAGTGCCTCGGTGGCCCAGAGTGACCCCGGTGTGCCCTGCAATGTCATCGTCGTAGCCAGTGCTAGGGCGGTTCTGACAGTGGAACCCTTGCAATCTCGTTTTCCCCGATCTGGATGGAGTATTTCGGTAGGCTCTGTGGGCCTCGCGGCTTCATTCCCAGTGAAAGTTTTGCATTTTATCCGCCCTAGTGAGCGTTGTATGAGGAATTTGAATGCCGAAGCAGATTGTTATTGCTGAGCAGCATCGGATCGCTGCGGTTTTCTCGGAAGATCAGATTCAGGAATTAATTGTGGCCACCGGGAGCCACCAGGTCAGCGATATTTATTTAGGCACCGTTGAGAACGTTCTGCCCGGTATTGATGCCGCCTTCGTCAACATTGGCGACAGCGAACGCAACGGGTTTATGCATGTCACCGACCTCGGCCCCCTGCGGCTGAAGCGAATAGCGGGTTCCATTACCGAACTGGTGGCTCCCCAGCAAAAGGTGCTGGTGCAGATTATGAAGGAGCCGACGGGCAACAAAGGCCCCCGGCTGACGGGCAACATCTCTCTGCCTGGTCGCTATCTGGTGCTGATGCCCTACGGTCGGGGGGTGAACCTCTCCCGCCGCATCCGCAGTGAAAACGAACGCAACCGCCTGCGGGCCTTGGCGATTTTGATCAAGCCCGCTGGCATGGGTCTGCTGGTGCGTACCGAGGCCGACGGCATCAGCGAAAATGCCATCATTGAAGACCTGGAAACCCTGCAAAAGCAGTGGGAAAGCATTCAGCAACAGGCGCTTTCTACTCGGCCCCCGGCCCTGCTGAACCGCGATGACGACTTTGTGCAGCGGGTTTTGCGGGATGCCTACAACTCCGATGTGAACCGCATTGTCACCGATTCCAGTTCCGGCTTGAAACGGGTGAAGCAGCACCTCTCCAACTGGAGCGATGGCCAACTCCCCGGTGGTGTGCTGATTGACCAACATCGGGAGCGGATTCCCATTCTGGAATACTTCCGGGTCAATGCCGCCATCCGCGAAGCCCTGAAACCGAGGGTAGATCTGCCCTCCGGTGGCTACATTATCATCGAGCCGACAGAAGCCCTGACGGTGATTGATGTCAACTCCGGTTCCTTTACCCGATCCGCCACCGCCCGCGAAACGGTGCTGTGGACGAACTGTGAAGCCGCTACGGAAATTGCCCGCCAACTGCGCCTCCGCAACATCGCTGGGGTGATTATTGTTGACTTTATCGACATGGATTCGCGGCGGGATAAGCTGCAAGTCCTCGAACATTTCAGCAAAGCTCTGCGGGCCGATAAATCTCGACCCCAGATTTCCCAGCTTTCTGAACTGGGCTTGGTAGAGCTAACCCGCAAACGCCAGGGCCAAAATATCTACGAACTGTTTGGTCGCCCCTGCCCCACCTGTAGCGGCCTAGGCCACTTGGTGCATTTGCCCGGTGCCCACCCCACGGAGGACGAACCTGTCCTTAGCCCTGTGATTCCGTCCTACCCCAGCGCTCGGTCTGAGAGTAGCTGGACGCCTGCCCTGCGGGAATCGCAACTGGATGGATTAGGCACCCAGGCTGATTTGCAGGACTTGGATTTAATCAACCATCCCAGCTATCAGGACAAGCTGAATAAGGGGAACCGTCGCCGTCGCCGCCGAGAGCCACTACCCGGTCGGAGTACGGGCAAAGAAGCACCCATCCCCCGCGACGCGCTGCCCAGTACGCCCAAAGACCTTCCTAGCCCTGTCGCCGATCTAGAACCGATCCTGGATAGCTCCGCTGAAGAGGAAAAACCCGCTGCCCGCACCAGCCGCAGCCGAACCGGGGGACGCCACGATAAGAAACCCACCACGCCGCCCCAGGTGGTAACGGTGGAAATGACCTCCGACGAGCAGCGGATCTATGCCATGATGGGGATTTCGCCCTTGGTGTTGGCCAGCAACGAAACCATCCTCGACCCCCGCAATGTGACCATTGCCGTCCGGGCACCGGGGCAAAGCGCGGCGGTCAACCCGACCCCGACCCTCAGCGTTGTGGCGGCACCCCAGGACGAAGCTCCCGCTGCGGTCGCCGTTTCTGAACCTGTTGCCACGGTAGATGCACCACCCGTTGAGACTGGAAAGCCCGTGCCTAGCAAGGTACCGATTAAGGTGCAGCGGTCGCCAGAGGTTGTCCCTGTGCCAACACCCGATCCTGATCCGGTTGTTGCCTTCGTGGAAGACGTGCCCCCCGTGATCGAATCGGCTGAGAATGGTGATGCTTCCGCCGAAGGCGAGACCGTGCGCCGTCGTCGCCGCCGTCGTCCTTCGGCGAGTGGCAACGGAACGGATGAGTAGTTCCATGACAGGGGGTGGCCAGTTCACGGATTGTGGGCCTAGGACACCCCCTGGGTCAGTCCCTATCCTGATTGCCGGGGTAGATGAAGTAGGCCGAGGGGCGCTGTTTGGCCCGGTGGTGGCGGCAGCGGTGATTTTGCCCGAGTCCGCCGCCATGGAACTGCAAACCCTAGGCGTGACCGACAGCAAACGCCTGAGCCCCCAGCGGCGAGGGCAACTAATTGAGCCGATTAAAGCCCTATCCATCGCCTGCGCCATTGGCTATGCCTCGGTGCAGGAAATTGATCAGATTAATATTTTGCAGGCGTCCCTACTGGCAATGCGTCGGGCAGTGAGTCGTTTGTCCCCGGCTCCGACCCTGTGCCGAGTGGATGGCAATCAGGCGATTCCCCAGCTAGGGATTCCTCAGCAGACGGTGATTAAGGGGGATCAGACCGATACCGCCATTGCCGCCGCCAGCATTCTGGCAAAGGTGTGGCGTGACCAGTTGATCATCCGCCTAGACCGTCGCTATCCCGGCTATGGTTTGGCCAAGCATAAAGGCTACGGCAGCGCCGCCCATCGCCAAGCCATTCAAACCCTAGGGCCAACCCGACAGCATCGCCAGTCCTTCCGAGGCTGTCAGCTTTTCTTAGAGCTTTAGGGTGTTGTTTGACGGCGTTGGATGCTAGTTCCGGGCTAAATGGCTAGGGTTAGAGCCATCCATCACTAGAGGACAGGGGCTACCGTCGTTGGCTTCTGGGGGAATGAGCGCCACCACATGGGGCACAGGTCTGGGGATATAGCCCACCAAGGATTCGCCTTCATAGGCCAGGGACGTACTTGCGCCAGAGTCCAGCATGACGGCATCGCGCAGTCCGGCCTCGTGCAGCAGTTGCCCCAGTTCTACCGATCCCACCATGGTGTGGGAGACCCCAATCACAGGGTAGCCGTCTCGATGAATGCCCCAAAAAGCCCGGTGACGCTCAGCATCAAAGTCGAATAAGGTGCCAAAACTTTCAGCCGATTGAGCCTCTCCGTCCTTCACTAGCCAAGCTGCGGCGACAAAGGCATCGGTCACACTGGGTAGTTCACGATATACCCCCGCCAAGGTGTTGTGCTGACTGGCCTCGAAGGGCGTAAATCGCACTTGATCTGGCGAAATTAACACGAGGGGACGGCCATTCAGCAGCGGATTCTCGCTGGCATTGCCAGGAACGAATTTGCGGCTACTCTGGCTCAGCACCGGGCCAATCATCACGTTGGAATCCAGATATTTGAGGGAGAAAAAGCCTCCGTCCACGGCCCCGACCGCATTGGTGCCCGCCACAATTTCCGGCACCTGATAGCGGCTGTTGGCGTGGATAGTCACCGGGCGACCCCCGCTGATTAGGGTGAGGGTATGATCCCCAACCTCGTAGCGCTCCCGCTCCATGGGTGTTTGAAAATCGAAGCCTTGGTTCCCTGACACCAATCTTGCGTCCGATGGCGGGGCAGGGCGAGAAACCGTGATCGGTGGGATGGTGTCCGACTCGCCGCCCCAAGCTCTCCTTAGCAGGGTAGGCAGGTTGGATTGGCCAAATCGCTCAATCGCTAGGAGGGATTCCGAAGCGCCCGCAAATTGTTCGTTGCTTTGGCGCATGGTGAACGCCGCCAGATAGCCCGCATCCGCCGTCGCCTGGGTCACCCGTTCGTCGTAATGTCCGGCGGGATAGCTGAAATAATGGACGGGCTGACCGATCATTGCCTCCAAGCGCCGCTTCGATTCCGTCATTTCGTAGGTGAGATCGGCGTCGTTAAACTCCCGCAGGTCGGGGGGATGGGTGACACTGTGGGAGGCAATGGTAATCAGCGGGTCTTCGGCCATTTCCTTCACCTGATCCCAGGTCAAGGTAGACCGTCCCACAATGTCGCCATCCACCTTGCCCGGAAACACAAAGAAGACCCCCGGCATTTGGTACTTCTGCAACAGGGGGAAAACGTGTTCGTAGTGTCCGGCGTAGCCATCGTCAAAGCTCAGCACTACGGGTTTCTCGGGCAGGGGCGCACCCGTCCGCAAATGCTGCATGAGTTGGTCGAGACTAATGGCCGTAAAGCCGTTTTCTTTCAAGGTTTTGAGGTGACCCTCGAACTGTTCAGGCACCAAGTCAAAAAAGACCTCGGGCTCCGACAGCACATCATGATACATCAGAATTGGTACCCGTGCCTGGGTGGCCTGAGGGTGAATCTCTGGCCAGGTCGCAACGGCAAGCTGGCTCCATTGGCCCGGATCGATCTGCTCAACAATCCTTTGAATACCCCCGGATTGGAATAGCGTAGGGATTGCCCTGTCGGAGGCGGTGGGGTTGAGAACTCTAGGCAGCGTGGTCGGTAGACAGAGGCGCTCACTGCTGACGGTCTTGGGAAAGGCGTCTAGGCCGGGGGTATCGCGCAGGACCATCAGGTTGGGATTTAAGGGCGGCGGGCCACCCATCCAGCGGGTATTGATGACACCCAACACGGGGAGGGTAAGACCCAGCACTACGGTGCTTGACCCAAGGGCAATAAGGGCCATAGCCTTGGGGCCCCATAGACGCTTGATCTCAGAAGGCTGATCCATACCGATGTCCCTACCTTACCCGCGATGGCTAAACAAAACCTCACGTATTCTACTGGGGAATGGGGTGCTTCCGTCTATGCGCTAGCCGACAACCCAGGTCGTCTTCGTCCCAAGCCCATGAAAAAGGGCCAAGCGTGAAGTCTTGGCCCTTTTGGGATGAAAGGTAGTGCTCGGCGGAAGAGCCTTACATGGCAGACCCTACACCGGCGTAGGCTCCATAGAAGAAGAGGCCGACGACCACTAGGACACCAGTACCGGCTACCGTTGCCACAATCCACAGGGGAATTCGCCCACTTTGAAGCATGATTTCAATCTCCTACAGCCAAGTTCGGTTAGTGCGTGATCTCAACACAGCTTAGGGAATCGTCAGCCCCTAAGCATCGTTCCTTTAACGATGGTTAGTTAAAGAAGTAGCTCGAAAACAGCAGACCCAGCACAAACACCAGCAGGAGCCCTAGAAATAGGGATGTCCGGTTGAGTTCGACGGGTTGCTTATTAGGGTTAGGAGTACGATCCATGATTTTCTCTTACCGTTGAATAAACTGCATGGCCGCAATTGCGCCCAGGAAAAACACGCTAGGTACACCGAGAGTATGCACGGCTAGCCAGCGGACGGTGAAAATGGGGTAGGTAATTTGTTCGGGGGAGTTGCTTTGCATGGCGTTGACTTAAAACAACGTAAGGGGAAAGGGAAGTCTTATGGAGCCAAGTTATTGGGCCGAGAACATATCGATTTGCTGCTTCGCCTCAAAGCGATCCGTCACGATGGGAAGCTGCATTTGGTTATCGGGGTAGTAGTCGTTGGGTCGGGGGGTGCCAAAGGCATCATAGGCTAAGCCCGTGCTCACAAACAGCCACCCGGCGATGAACAGCATGGGAATGGTGATGCTGTGGATAATCCAGTAGCGAATACTGGTGACGATGTCGCCGAAGGGGCGCTCTCCTGTAGTACCTGCCATGGTTTACGTCTCCTCTCTTAACACGATGAAACTTATCTAATCATAGGGAACCCTGGAAACCCTAACAAGGTATTCTCAGGCGGATCTTGGAAGTTCTCCAGGGCGAAGTCGAAAAAAAGCTGTCGTTGGGTCGCTGCAATCAGGCCATCAGCCACCCCAGGTGAGCCTAGGCGAGGGAAGGATCGTACCGAAGAATGGTGCCCTGTTGACCCAGCACAAAGCCTTTGTCGGTGCCAGAAAAGATAATTCGGTAGAAGTTGGAGGGCACGTCATTCACCGCATTATCTTTGTACCAGGTTTCACCACCGTCAAAGCTTACCAGCAGGTTGCCGCCGCCCCCTGTCACCCACACCTCATCCTCGGTGCGGAAGGCCATGTCGATCAGGCCCCAACTGGTGCCAAATTCAGGGCTGATGGCTTCTGTGAAGTCTTCGGAGGCGCGAGAGTTAGAGAAACGCACTTGGCCCCCACGGGCAATGGCCCACAGCTTACCGACCTTGTCGAAGCCCATATTCTGCAAGCGGCGAGAGCTTTGGCGGTTGTGGGGAATCCATTCATCCTGACCCGGTGCCCAGGTGGAGTAGAAGTTGCCGCGAGAGGACACCGCTACGTAGCGCCCATCCTGGGAACGGGACATGTTCCGCACCACGCCCACGGCCCCTTGTACCATCGCTTTCCAGGTATGGCCACCGTCTTCAGTGCGGTAAATTGCGCCGATATCCGTGGCCATTTCAGCGGATTTGGAGCCGAGGGCCGTCACCAAAAAGGGCGTTCCCGGCAGTTCGTTGCTGAGGGGAACTTTGGCCCAGCTTTTGCCGCCATCATCGGTGTGGAGCAGGATCGAGGGCGTCCCCGTCACCCAGCCTTCTTCACCAGCGAAGTCCACGGAGGTAAAGGTGTAGGGTTGCTCATCCAGGGCGAGTTCCCGCACCGTCCAGTTATCGCCACCATCGCGGGTTTCTAGCAGGGTGTTGCGGCTTCCCACGATCCAGCCGTGGCTGTCGTCCCCAGTGAAGGCAATGTCCGAGAGGGTAGCTTCCGTCGGAATTTGTACCACCTGCCAGGGATGCACGTCGGCGTCTGCCAGGAAATACTTGGAACATCCAGAAACCAGCACGAGGGCCACCAGGGCGATCAAACCTCGTTTTAACCAATCCAATGCTGCGGGCATAACGTGTCCAAACCTGTCGTGTACGAACGAATGTGTATGAGCTCAATTTGCTAGGGCTGCTAGGGCTAAATCCTACGCTACTCGAAGCCGGGGCATTCTCCGCCATGGTCTCAGCCCTATCGCCAGGGTTGAGAAACCCAGTCCGAGGCTATTTCAAGCCGTACAGACTAAGGAAAAAGAGAAACCCAACGGCCAAAGCACCAAAGATTAGAATATTTTTCTGGCCTGGGGTGAGCCGATTGACGCCCAGCCCGTAGTCCAGGTTTTCTTTGAACCCAGAGGGTTTGTTGACCGGGCCGATGTTGCTGAACTGCTTCTTGGGAGCGCTACAGACCGGACAGCGCCAGTTGACGGGCAACTCCTCAAAGGGCGTCCCCGCCGCGATTTTGGCCCGATCATCCCCCTTGGACGGCTCGTAGGAGTAACCGCAAGAACGGCATTCGTAGCAGTCCATCTCCTCTGGGGTGAGGGGAACAACTTCCGGAATGACCTCCTCAGATGCCTGATCAACGGTCTCCTGGACAAGGCTCACGGTTTCGGTGAGTTCTGGCGGATTTTCGGGTTCAACACTCATGGCATTCGCCCTCTCAGGGGTGGAGTCAAGGGTTTGGGTCAACAGCGGCACGTCTGACAAGCCGCCGACATAACAGCGACCGAGTCGGACACAGCCCAGCGCACAATGAAAATGAATTTGATGTAAACAATTATGACATAGCCCTGTCCCCTCGCTGGTTGTCCCATTTTTTGGGGGAAGTTTTGAATCCCTTTCACCCGTCCATGTCATAGCTGAGCTAGGGGATGCCCTCAAGATCTGTAATTATCGCTATCCAGGGTTTTGATAGGTCGGCCCTGATTTTCCGGCCAATGTGGCCTAAAATGACAATGAATTGAGGGCTCATCGCCTGGGGTTAACCTTGACCGATGCCTGTTTCCCTCAAGTCCTGTTGCTTTAGTTGTGGCGGTGAACTCGTGTTTGTCTTATCCGGCTACGAGTACTTCCTAGTTTTCTTGATGATTGCCTGCCTGGTGCCCGTGTCGGCCCTGGGTATTGCCCAGTTTCTGCGTCCGGTGGGTCGTGGGCCTGCCCGTCGCACCACCTATGAATCGGGGATGGAACCCATTGGCGGAGCCTGGATTCAGTTCAACATTCGCTACTACATGTTTGCGCTGGTCTTCGTCATCTTCGACGTAGAAACGGTGTTTCTGTACCCTTGGGCGGTGGCCTTTAACCAACTGGGGCTGTTAGCCTTTATAGAAGCCCTGATTTTCATCGGCATTTTGGTCATCGGTCTTGTTTATGCTTGGCGCAAGGGAGCCTTGGAATGGTCATGAACCCACCCGCCGCCGATAAGAGCGGTCTGTTAGCCCCCGGCGAGGCGCTGATGAACCCGGCGACTCAACCCACCGTCACCCACGATCTGTCGGAAAACGTGATTCTGACCACCGTGGATGACCTCTACAACTGGTGTCGCCTGTCGAGTCTGTTTCCGCTGCTCTACGGTACGGCTTGTTGCTTCATTGAATTTGCGGCGTTGATCGGCTCCCGGTTCGACTTCGACCGCTTTGGTTTGCTGCCTCGGGCCAGTCCCCGGCAAGCCGACCTACTAATTACGGCGGGCACCGTCACCATGAAAATGGCCCCGGCTTTGGTGCGGCTCTATGAGCAAATGCCCGACCCTAAGTATGTGATCGCTATGGGCGCTTGCACCATCACGGGCGGCATGTTCAGCAGCGATTCTCCCTCGGCGGTGCGCGGTGTGGACAAGCTGATTCCGGTGGATGTGTACATTCCCGGTTGCCCACCCCGACCGGAGGCGATCATCGACGCCATCATCAAACTGCGGAAAAAGGTGGCCACCGAATCCATGCAGGATCGGGCCTACACCATGCAGACCCATCGGTTCTATGAGCGTACCCATAAGCTCAAAACCGTGCCGCCCATTTTGACCGGGGAATATCTGCAACTGGGTACCCATGCCACCCCGCCTAAGGAACTGATGCAGGCCATGGGGATGCCCATGCCCGAAGACCTCGCAGAAACCACGGCCCAGGAGGAATCGGTCTAATGGCTGAGAACGAATCTAAGGTATCCCCAG
The DNA here is from genome assembly GCA_023264315.1 of Nodosilinea sp. BSH.14. GTDB lineage: Bacteria > Cyanobacteriota > Cyanobacteriia > Phormidesmidales > Phormidesmidaceae > Nodosilinea. The sequence continues at coordinate 11,572 of JALQST010000004.1, read as the reverse complement.
AGGCCGAAACCGCCGCTGAGTCCTCGATTGTGGAAGCTGGAGCCGTATCCAAATGGCTGACGGAAAACGGCTTCTCCCACGACCTGGCAGAGCCGGATCACTTGGGGGTAGAAATCATCCAGGTAACGCCGGAACTGCTGATTCCTACCGCCACGGCCCTCTACGCCTACGGGTTTAACTACCTTCAGTGCCAAGGAGCCTACGATGCTGGCCCCGGTAAGGACCTGGTCAGCTTCTATCACCTGATTAAGGTGAGCGACGATGCCGACCTTCCTGAAGAGGTGCGGGTGAAGGTCTTCCTGCCACGGGATACTCCCCGCGTGCCTTCGGTCTACTGGATCTGGAAAGCCGCTGATTGGCAAGAGCGGGAATGCTACGACATGTACGGCATCATCTACGAAGGCCACCCCAACCTGAAGCGCCTGCTGATGCCCGAAGACTGGGTCGGCTGGCCCCTGCGGAAGGACTACATCTCCCCCGACTTCTACGAACTCCAAGACGCCTATTAGAGTGGCCCTCACCCTAAATCCCTCTCCCTCAGGGAGAGGGACTTTGAAACAGCCCTTTAGTCAGCGTCTCCAGATTTGTCTGGGGGCGTTTTTTGTCGAATTGGTTAGGATAAAAGCACTGGCCTCGCCCTGTTGTTGATTCCATGGTGTCCGCTATGACTCAGGCTCCTGCGCTGTTCCATTTAGCCTTTCCGGTGGGCGACATTGCCACCGCCAAACAGTTTTACGTGGAGGGGCTGGGCTGTGAACCGGGCCGCGAAACTCCGTCTTCGCTGATTTTGAACCTCCAGGGTCATCAACTGGTGGCCCATCTCACCGATAACCTGACGCCGCAGCGGAGTATTTATCCGCGTCACTTTGGGTTGGTGTTTTTGGCGGAACAGGACTGGGAAGATGTGCTGACACGGGCAAAGGATAAAGGACTGAAATTTTACCAAGGGGAAAAACGCCGCTTTCCAGGGATGCCCCTCGAACACCGCACCTTTTTCTTGGAGGATCCGTTCCACAACCTGCTGGAATTTAAGTTCTATGCCTCCCCCAGCGCCATTTTCGGTGAGGTGGAACTGGCCATGGTGGGCGATCCAGCCTGATGGCCTTGGCCTATATCAATGGCTGGGATGGAATCTAGGGATAGCCGCGAGGGCTAACCTTCGGCGGAGCAACCTACACTGGATCATGGTTCGTCCTAGGGGCGGTTTCATCCCCAGACTCGGCTGTGACACCGCATTCGGCTGTGATATTCCCGGTATCGGCGGGCGAGGAGACCTCGCCTCTACAGTTTTGGGCTGATCAGGAGGGATAAAAGTCGGGCCTAGGGCGACGGTTCTGTTGTTTCTTCAATCCACCATGCACAAAATTCCCGTTACCATCATCACTGGCTTCCTCGGCGCAGGGAAAACAACCCTGATTCGCCATTTGCTCCAAAACCCTCAGGGCCAGCGCATTGCCGTTCTGGTAAACGAATTTGGCGAGGTGGGGATTGACGGCGATCTGCTGAAATCCTGCCAGGTGTGTGACGAGGAATCCGATCTTGGCGATGGAGCCGTCGGCGCAACCCCTACTGTGAACAATATTGTGGAGTTGACCAACGGTTGCCTCTGCTGCACGGTGCAGGAGGAATTTCTGCCCACCATGCAGGAGTTGATGCAACGCCGCGACCAGATCGACTGCATTATGATTGAAACCTCCGGGCTGGCCCTGCCGAAGCCCCTAGTGCAAGCCTTCCGCTGGCCCGAAATTCGCACCGCTGCCACCGTAGATAGCGTGGTCACAGTGGTAGATTGCGACGCCCTGGCCTCCGGTCGGCTGGTGGGAGATTTGGATGCCCTGGAAGCCCAGCGGCAGGCCGATGACAGCTTGGATCACGAAACCCCTATCGAGGAACTGTTTGAAGATCAGCTCAACTGCGCCGATTTGGTGCTGCTGACCAAGACGGATTTAGTCGAGGCGGCAGAGCGGGAACGGGTGGAACGCTGGCTGGCGGATCAACTGCCCCGTCCGGTACGGGTGGTGGAGTGCGGTCAGGGGTTGATTAGCCCCGATGTGCTGCTGGGCTTTAACGCCGCCGTGGAGGACAACCTCGACAGCCGCCCCAGCCACCACGACCACGAAGAGGATCACGACCACGACGATGACATTGTGGCGATTCCGTTACTGTTGTCTCAGGAATTTGAACCGAACGCCCTGATCCAGCGGCTAGAGGCGCTGACCGAGCAGTACGAGATTTACCGCATCAAAGGCTTTGTCGCCGTACCTCAGAAGGCGATGCGGATGGTCGTTCACGGGGTAGGTCAGCGGTTCGACTGGTTCTATGACCGCCCCTGGCAACCGGATGAGCACCGCCACACCAAGCTGGTCATCATCGGCAAAGCCCTGAATGCCGCCACCCTACGCTCATTTCTGACCCAGGACGGCCCCAGCCCTAGTCCCAATTCCAGCCTCAGCTCCATGGCCACGGCCTAGGCACAACCGTAAAGGCCCCGTCAACAAGATTGTGTTTTGTTACAAAACCTGAGATCTCTGGCGGGGCTAGTCATGGCGAAAACCGCTCAAACGGTTGATTTGGCTACTTTTTTCCTCTTTACATAGAGCCAGGTCTCTTAACAACTTGTAAAAGACAAATACACGACAGCGGTGTATAAACTTGTGTGGAGGGTTTGTTGAATCAGCGAAAGCTAATTCAGGCAACGGTTTCGAGAAACGTCCTGGAATGTTCAGGTTTTTGTTTCAAGAACTTCTCAACGCTTCTGCAAGGGTAGTCTTACGGAATATGTACGACCTTGAACAACCTTGAAGAAATGTTAACTAAATGAGAAAACAAGCCACGCCGCTCTTTAAGATCCTCTCTATAGATTAGTAAAGCCGCTCCGGCTGAACTGATTAGCAATCCGGTCTCTAGACCTTTTCAAGCAAACTCAGCGACAAAAATTAGGAGATTTGAGTCGATGTTTGACGCATATACCAAAGTTGTTTCTCAAGCTGACGCCCGTGGGGATTTCCTCTCCAACGATCAGTTGGATGCTCTGTCCCGCGTGACCAGCGATGGCCTCAAGCGGATCGACGCCGTGAACCGTATGACCGGTAGCGCTTCCAAAATCGTGGCTGATGCCGCTCGTGCCCTGTTTGCTGAGCAGCCCCAACTCATCGCCCCCGGCGGCAACGCTTACACCAACCGCCGCATGGCTGCTTGCCTGCGCGACATGGAAATCATCCTGCGCTATGTAACCTACGCCACCTTCACCGGTGACGCCAGCGTTCTGAACGACCGCTGCCTGAACGGCCTGCGCGAAACCTACGTGGCTCTGGGCACCCCCGGCGCTTCCGTGGCGGCTGGCATCGAAAAAATGAAGGCCGCGGCCATTGCTATCGTGAACGACCCCGCTGGCATCACCCAAGGTGATTGCAGCTCCCTGGTTTCCGAAATCGGTAGCTACTTCGACCTGGCTGCGGCTGCTGTTGCCTAGGTTCAGCCTAAATTGAACCTCACTGAACTTGGGTTCTGATGAACTCGGTTCTAATCAATCACGTTCATTCGCTGTGAAGACAATTGAAGGAGAACCTTAAACTATGAAAACCCCTCTAACCGAAGCTGTTGCAGCAGCCGATTCCCAAGGCCGTTTCCTGAGCGCCTCCGAACTGCAAGTGGCTTTTGGCCGTTTGCGTCAAGCCACCGCCGGTTTGGAAGCGGCTAAAGCCCTGACCAACAAAGCAGATTCTCTCGTGAGCGGCGCTGCTCAAGCCGTTTACAACAAATTCCCCTACACCACCCAAATGCAAGGCGCTAACTACGCCTCCGACGAGCGCGGTAAAGCCAAGTGCGCCCGCGACATCGGCTACTACCTGCGGATGGTGACCTACTGCTGCGTGGCTGGCGGCACTGGCCCCATGGATGAGTACCTGATTGCTGGTCTCGACGAGATCAACAGTACCTTTGAACTGTCTCCTAGCTGGTACGTGGAGGCTCTGAAGTATATCAAAGCTAACCACGGTCTGTCTGGCGATGCAGCCACCGAAGCCAACTCCTACATCGACTACGCCATCAACGCCCTGAGCTAGTTTGGCGATTTGCCCGGAGGGGCAGACAGTTGTTAGCGCATTGTTAGCAATTGTTTGTTGCTCCGGGCATTGTTGTATCTAGATGCGCTTGTGTCTGGGAATTTCTAGAGAATCCGAAGATTGTGCTTCGGTGCCTTTGGGTAAGCTGGTGCCAGCGTTGCCAACACGCTTCAAAGAGGGCATGGCCCTACCTCCCCGGAGAAAGGCGCAGCCCTTGGGCGCTAGTCTGACCCCTGCTGTGTTGAGAAGCCTTTTTAAAAGGGAGGATAATCCTGTGCCTATTACAACCGCATCGTCCCGGTTGGGGACTGCCGCCTTTAGCGAAACGTCTCCGGTTGAACTGCGGGCGAACTGGACTGCCGAAGATGCCGACGTGGTGATTCGGGCCGTCTATCGTCAGCTTTTGGGCAACGACTATTTGATGAACTCCGAGCGCCTCACCAGCGCCGAGTCGCTGCTGAAGAATGGCTACATCACCGTGCGCGAGTTCGTGCGGGCTGTGGCCAAGTCGGAACTGTACAAAGAGAAGTTCTTCTATCCCAACTTCCAAACCCGCGTGATTGAACTGCACACCAAGCACCTGCTGGGCCGTGCCGTCTACGACGAGTCAGAAGTGGTGGAACACCTCGACCGCTATGAAAACGAAGGCTACGACGCCGATGTCGATTCCTTCATCGATAGCGAAGAGTACCAAGCCAACTTTGGCGACAACGTGGTGCCCTACTACCGCAGCTTTGTCTACCAGGCAGGGCAGCGTTCCGTGGGCTTTACCCGCATGTTCCAAATGTATCGCGGCTACGCTAACAGCGACCGCTCCCAGGCGGGCGGCAAGAAGTCGCGCCTAGCTGGAGAACTGGGGCGTAACACCTCCTCCTCCATCGTTAGCCCCACGGGGGTGGCGGCGGGGATGTCGTCCCAGGCCAACAAACTGGCCACTCCGGCCCTGGCCCTGGGTGGGTCTACCCCCTACGGCACCGCTGGCAAGGTCTACCGCATTGAGGTGGTGGGTGCGAACCTGCCCCGCTATCCCAAGGTGCGTCGGATCAACACCGCCTACCTGGTGCCCTACGAGCAGCTTTCGGCCAAGTTGCAACAGATCAACAAAATGGGCGGTCGGGTAACTAGCATTACCCAAGCCAGCATGTAGCATCACCACACGGTGATCGGCGCGTGGGGGTGTCATCCGGGGATGGCGTCCCTGCGCGTGTTTCGTGTCAAGTCTGTTCAGCGTTGTTACTGCGGTGCGTTGTTTCCCCGACCCGTGAACACCACCCTACGTTTAGGAGAATCTCAGACCATGCTTACTCAAACCGCCTTTGGTAGCCAATCCGCGTCTCCCTCTGGCAGCCGCATCTTCCTGTACGAAGTGGAAGGGCTGCGCCAGAACGACGAAACCGATAAGTCCAACTATCCCATCCGCAAGAGCGGCAGCATTTTCATCAAGGTGCCCTACAGCCGCATGAACGAAGAAATGCAGCGAATTACCCGCATGGGCGGCAAAATCGTCAGCATTCAGCCCCTTTCGGCCAGCTAGGTTGACGGGACATCCTCACCCCTGCCCCTCTCTCCGTGAGAGAGGGGTTCTGATCGGGGGGTGTTGCTGAGACTTGGGTGGTGCATTGCGGCGGATGTGGATGATTTAGCTGCGGCCAAGGAGATTGGTCGCCGCGAATGCACCCTACGGGTTATCCATAATAGGTTGAACGAGTAGGCTGGGTTAAAGACGGGTTATCCATGGAGACTGAGGCGCAACAATTGGTCAACGCCCAGGGGGAATCTCTCACGGTGGAGCAAGCCGTAGCGAACCTGCGGCAAACGGAGGATACGGGCCTGCGCTACTATGCGGCCTGGTGGCTGGGGCGGTTTCGGGTGGCTCAGCCCGATGCGGTGGATGCCCTGATTCAAGCGTTGCAAGACGAGTCAGATCGGGCACCGGATGGCGGCTATCCTCTCCGCCGAAATGCGGCTCGTGCCCTGGGGAAATTAGGGCAATCCTGTGCGGTGGATCCCTTGATTCAGTGTTTGGCCTGCGACGATTACTACGTGCGGGAATCAGCGGCTCACGCGTTGGGGGCGTTGGGGGATGATCAGGCCATTCCGGCCCTGCTGAATTTGTTGGCGGGGGGTGCGGAAGCGGCAACTCCGGTAGAAGGCAAGCCCCATCTGGTACAGCCCTATAACGCCATTTTGGAAGCCCTCGGTTGTCTGGGGGCACAGTCCGCCGTAGACGACATTCGGCCTTTTCTCGGCCATCCCGTGGCCCAGGTGCAAAATGCGGCAGCGCGGGCCATGTATCAGTTGACGGGGGACGATAGCTACTGCCAGCGGTTGATGGAACGGCTTCAGGAACCGAACCTACAACTGCGGCGTTCGGCCATGATGGATTTGGGCGCGATTGGCTACCTCCCAGCGGCGGAACCGATTGCGGCGACCCTGGCGGAAAATAGCCTGAAACTCATTGCCCTACAAGGCGTTTTAGAAGCTCACCTCCAGGAGATTCGCTTTCCTGATGCTGACTTGACCCCAGAGGCACAGCGGGTTTTGGCGCTGATGGATGAGTTGCTCTAGGGTCAGAATGTTGCGCTAGAACCAGAAGCCTTGGAAACACCCTAGACTGTAGGGTGCATTCGCGGCGCTAGTCCTACCTGAAAACACCCTGATCGCTTTGGTTCGCCGCAATGCACCGCAGGAGAATCAGGGGTAGCTAAGTAGGATTTAGTATAAGGTTCCTAAACAGGGTGATAGGTCAGTGATCGTGAAGGATAGTCCTAGCGTGGATCAACCCAGCAGCGTCAACGAAGATCTGGCTCCTTTGATTCGCGCCATTGAGGAGGCCGACTCGAAGGGAGCGATGGTGGCGGCGGTGGGGCGTTTGGCGGCGCAGCGTCATCCCGACGCTATTCCCACCCTAATTCGAGTGCTGGGTTATAACAATCCTGGGGCAGCGGTGGCGGCGGTGGATGGCTTGGTTGCCCTAGGAGAAGCCTCTGTCCCGGCCCTGCTGGAGGAACTGGACGGTTACAACTACGGGGCGAGAGCCTGGGCAATTCGAGCGCTGTCGTTGATTGGCGATCCCCGTGCCCTGGATATTCTGCTAGACACCGCCACCGGAGATTTTGCCCTGAGTGTGCGCCGTGCGGCGGCCAAGGGATTAGGGCATCTCAACTGGGATTTGTTGCCTCCTGAACAGGTTTCTGCCGCCCAAGTCCAGAGCTTGCAGGCGTTAATTCAAGGAACTGAAGACCCGGAGTGGGTGGTTCGCTATGCTGCTGTGGCGGGGTTGCAAGCACTTGCCCTGGCGATCTGTGAGGCTTTGCATCGGGAGTATATCGCCACGATTCAGGAACAACTTCAGCGGGTTGTCCAACAAGATGATTCCCTGGCGGTGCAGGCTAGGGCAAGGCTGGCCCTGATCGCAGTCCAGGCATTGCCTCTTTAGAGGTTACTCGTGGATGCTGCCATCGGGCATGGTGGCTCCTTTGAGGATCGTACCCATCATGATGGCACTGCTCATCTCAGCCCGATCTAGTACGGCATCGGTGAAATCGGCATCGGTGAGATCGGCCCGCCCGAGGTAGGCTTGCACAAACATGGCGTTGGTGAGGGCGCTGCCTCTGAGGCTGGCGCGGGCTAGGTCTGCCCGACTGAAGCGGCTATTGTGAAAATCGCAACGGTTGAGTTGGGCCTGTTTCAGGATGGTATCGGTGAAGTCTGACCCTTGTCCGCGCACCCGATTAATTTGGGCTTGACTGAGGTCGCTGCGGGGAAAACGGCATTGGGTGAGGTCGGCGTCATCGAGGATTGCGCCACTGAGATCGACGTCCGACAGATTGGCATTGGTGAGGAGCGCCCCCTTGAGGTTAGCTCCCTTCAGACTGGCATCGCGTAGCATCGCCTCACTGAGATTGGCCCGACTGAGATCCACGTAGGAGAGGTTGGCCCCAGAGAGGTTGCTGCCGCGCAGATCGGCCTGGTGCAGCTTGGCTCCCCGCAGGTTGGTGATGTATTTTCGATTTTCCTGGCGCATATTCGCCCCCCGCAGGCAGGTTCCCGTGAGGTTGGCCCCACTGAGGTCGGCATTGCGGAGATCGGCTCCCATGAGGTTGGCGTCGAGCAGGGCGGCGAGGGTGATGTTGGCGCTGCGCAGGTCGGCCCCCTGGAGGGAGGCTCCGTGGAGGTCGGCATCGTGCAGAATGGCCCCCGATAGGTCAGCCTGGTTGAGGTTGGCTCCCCCAAGCTGAGCCCGGGACAGGTTGGCCTGCCGAAAGCATACCCGGCTGAGGTAGGCGAAGGTGAGGTTGGTGTTTTCTAAATCTGCTTGTACGAGGTTGGCCCCAATCAGGTCGGCCCCCGTCAGGTCAAGGTTGACGAGGGTCATTCCCTTAAAGTCCATGTTTCCACGGGCGTAGGCTTGCAGCAATTCAGTGGCATTCATACCAATACCCCAGGGGCGCTAGGCGGAATAGATCGCTGACGACGATGGCGACGATCCGGGCGCGGTGATAGAGTCCGCAGATCCTGACCCGGGTGACGGCACTGCCTCCTGGGGTGGTGGCAGGGGATCTAGGGCCATATCTGGATCCTGGGGATAGTATGCCCGAATGGCGCGGGTAATGCTATCGGCGACGGGCAGGATCTCTTCCGATTGCCCTAAACAGTGGGCCATGATGGTGAGTTTGCTCTCCAGATCCGCATAGCTAGGACAATATTCAAAAATGCTGTGGAGTAGGTCTTCTAGGGTCGTACGTTTGAGTGTCAACCAGTCTTGGCTGGTGTAGCTAAAGGGGCCGTGTAGGCAGGAATGGAGCAAAATTTTGGCCCGTAGCGGGTTGGCATACTGGGCAATGTCCACCCGCAGATCAAACAATACCCGGCGATCGCGCACAGGCCGATAGCCAATCCCCGCCCCTGATACCGCAATGCCTTGGTGGGCCAAGGGCGGGGCAGCGGCCTGAAGGGTCGTCACCTCTCGCTCCCCCGATAGGATTTGGGTGGGCATGGGCGTCACCACCGTGTGCTCGGGGGCCGAATCTTGGACGTCGCGGCTGGGGAGCACCGAGAGCTGCATCGCCGTGGTGGCGTAGATCGGCTGGAGCACCTGAATGAGAATGTTGGCGAGCCGGGTATACTCCCGCCGTCGATTCAGCCGACCGACGATGCGCCCCAGGTGATAGCGCAGATCCTGAATTTGGGGCGTGGCCTGGAAGACCTGCTGGATAAGGCACGGCAAGTCCACCTGCTCCAGTACCGCGTTATCGTTTTCCCAGGTGTTGTGGGCAAGGCAGTAGAGCAACTTGCGCAAACGCAGCCCGTCCGCCTGTTGATTCAACTGCTGAGCTGCCGAGGCACAGCGCTCTTCTAAGGATCGCACCGTTAGCACGGTGGACTCATTTTCCAACTCCTCCGTGGTGGGTTTCAGGGTGCGCACGTACCACGGATGGACGGTGCGCAAAATCAGCGCGGCCACCTCGGCATACACCCCTTGGTGGTTGAGACCCAGCACCACGCGCTGGAGTTGTAGTTCCAGATCCCCCGCTATGGGATAGCGATCCTGCAGAGCCATGATCAGGGTGCGTAGGTCAAACTGATTCAGCACCGCTGGGTCGTTTTCCCAGGCTTGCTGATAAATGGCAAAGATGAGTTTCTTCACCCGAATAGCCTGTTCATGGGCCATCAGAGCATTCACCGCCACCCCCAGCAAATCCTCGGGGCTCATGGGAACGGTGTAGGTGGGTTCCCCAGTGGAGAGTGGCCCCGAGTCGGGGTCGGCGTAAAGGTTAATTTGGTAGGCCGGAACGGGCTCGTGGATGTTCTTGAGGTCGAGGGCTCCTAGAAACACCGCATTTAAGTTGAGGCGAGCCTTCACCACATCAAACACGGTTTGGGAGATGCACAGGCCCCGAGGCTGTGCATAGGTTTGCAGGCGGGCGGTGATATTGACGCCATTGCCCATCACATCCTGCTCGCTCACCACGATATCCCCTAGGTGAATACCGATCCGGTGATCTAAGTATTGTTCCGGTGGCAACCCCACGGCCTGATCCACCAGACAGCGCTGGATTTCCAATCCGCAGGAAACCGCCTCCACGGCACTCAGGAAATACATCAGCAGGCCATCCCCGGTCGATTTGAGCACCTTACCGCCAAAGTCTACACAGCTTTGGGCAATGAGGGTCAAATCCCGATCAATCAGCCGTAGCGTCAAGCCCTCATCTAGGGACATGCGGGCACTAAAACCAACGGCATCCGTCACCATAATGGCGGCTAAGATGCGTTGTCCATCTGACAGGGATACCACACGACGTTCCATAGCCACTCACGCTAGAACCCAGCCATCGACTAAGGCAGGGATACGCCCTTTGAGAACTATCCTCATAGTGCCCGGATACACTTGGGAAGCACCATGGATCATCCCAACGTTACCGGAATTTACCGAGTCTTCATATCGGCGATGGCCCCCCGCGCCATGGCCGCAATCGCCTGATCCGTAGCCTTTGGTAACTGATAGTAGCGCCCACCAGCGGTTCTAGCCAATTCCTTACCAAAGCCTGTGGACACGAACTTACGTTCGGTATCAATAATCAATAATTGATGGCCAATACCACGAATGCGGGCGGCAATGTCCAGCAGTTCTTGCTTAATGTCGGGCTTGTCTTTGGGGTCGAGGGTTTCCCCGAGGGAACGGGACAGGGGAATGTTCCCCCGGCCATCGGTAATGGCTACGATGACCACCTTGCCCACATCCCCAGACATCTGGGCGTTAGTGCCCACCCGCACCGCCTGGGTGAGGCCGTGGGCCAAGGGCGATCCGCCCCCGCAGGGCATCCGCTCGAGGCGACGACGGGCCATGGCGATGGATCGAGTCGGCGGCAACAGCACCTCCGCCTGCTCTCCCCGGAAGGGAATCAGCGCCACCTGGTCGCGGTTTTGGTAGGCTTCGGTGAGTAAGTTCAGCACCGCCCCCTTAGCCGACTGCATCCGGTTGAGGGCCATCGAACCCGAGGCATCTACCACAAAAATAATCAGTGACCCGGCCCGCCGCGCCAACCGCTTGGCCCGAATGTCCCCCGATTCCACCACCACCCGCCGATGGGGCTGGCGCTTCCGGCGAGACTTTTGGTAGGGGGCAGCGGCCCGCAGGGTGGCATCGACGGCAATGCGGCGCACCGGCCCCTGGGGCAGAAAGGGCTTGATGTAGCGGCCCCGCTCATCGGAGAACACGAGGCAGCTGAGGGCGCCGTTGCTGTTGCCGAAAACAACGTCGGTGTCCAGGCGATCACCCACCATGCAGATGCGGCTCTTTTCCATCTTGTACTTGTCCATAAGTTCTTCCTGTACATTTCTTGGTACCGGTGTATGCTTGAAGTACTCCATCGTGAATTCTCCCTTACCTTGAGTCAACGAACGGAGCTCTGTAGAATATCCAAACATGTTCGCAAGAGGAACTTGTGCCTCAAGCTTCAACCCACTACCATCATCGTTCATGTCACTGCTTTGAATCATACCCA
>JALQST010000049.1 GCA_023264315.1 Nodosilinea sp. BSH.14 | reverse complement strand
TGATTTTTTTGCGCTGGATTCCAGTACCTTTAACGATCCCTCGGTGCTGGCCCACCAGATCGGGCTAGACCATCGACAAGAACTCCTGGAACAGCGGCAGCAGGTGTTGGCCGAACGACGGGCGATAGAGGAGACCGCCCTGCACCACAACCCCAAGGATGCCCATGCCCAGGAAGATTTGGACGACTGGCAGGCCAAGGTGGAGCAGTACGACGAAATGCTGCTCGACATCGACAAGCAGATCAACGCCAACCCCACCACCCCAATCGACACCGAACAATTGCTGTGGTTGCGGGATGGGCTGATCGCCTCCTGGCAAGACCCAGGGGCGCGGGGGCGGATTGTGTTTTTCCACCATCCTCCTTACGTCACCGAAGCCACCAAGTGGAACCAGGGCCAAACCCTGGCAGTGCGCCACCATCTGCGCTGGGTGTTAGATCAAGTGGCGGCGGCGGTGCCTGATCTGGCGGACGGAACGCCCCCGGTGAACCTGGTGATCAACGGCCACGCCCATTGTTTTGAACACCTAAAAACCTTGGATACGGGCCACGCCGACGGTCATCTCGATTGGATTGTCTGCGGTGGCAGTGGACTCAGCTTGCGTCGCCAGCGTTCCGCCGGAAATACGCTCTGTGAGTCGATTCCCGGACTTGCGGAGGAGAATGCTGCTGAATGGCATCCGGTGGCAGAATCCCAGCTCTTTGTAGGCCGAACAGGCAAAAAGCCCGACTATCACCGCCCCTACTCGTTTTTGCGGGTAGACGTAAAAGGGGGCCAGGAACCGAAATTCGTCCTCACCCCCCACGTGTCCGAGCGCTTCCACCAGGACTGGAAGGACTATGCTCTGGATCCGATTTATGTTTAGCCATATTGAGAGGTGCATTGCGTTGCGAATGCACCCTCCCCGTTAAGCGATTGGCTAGCCCGCGTTGTCGCTGCCCTCGGCGGGGACGGTTTCCACCACTTCGGCGGCGGTGGCTTCGGCGGCTTTTTGGCGGTCTTCGCGCTTTTTGCGTTCAGCGGCCAGCATATCCTTCATCACTTCCTGGGCCTGGGCAAATTTCTCGATGTTGCTGCGGTAGAGTTCCAAATCCTTGGAGAGCTTATCCGCCGAGAAGTTGAGCTTGCCCGTGAGTTCTGCGATCAACGCCTCAAAGGATTCCTTATTTTTGAGCAGGTCTTCCCCAGCCACGGCTTCAATCAGGGTGTAGAGACCGATGCCAAAGGGGCGGCTGTATTTGAATTGTTCCTGGGTGGCCACGGTGCCCAGGGTACCGCGCAAGCCACCGCTATGGGCCGCTTCGGCCAGATTTTCAAACTGGGCCTTGAGGTCGTCGAGGGATTGACCCGCCACGGCAGCTTTCATGGCGTCGGCGTCGCCCCGGTACTGTTCGGGGAAACTTTGCACCGAACGGCAGAGGGCGTTAAAGATAGAGACTTTATCGCTCTCGGGTTCGTAGCCCTCCATAAAGCGATCAAAGGTGGTCACGATACCCAAGGCATAGAGGGGATCGTAGGCAAAATCAGCATTGACCGAGAGCAGAAGCATTTCTACCAAAAGCTCGTCCACCACACGCCGGTAAATGGAGTTGATGGGGCGGGTGTGGTGAGCGTAGAACTCCCGCTTGGCGTCAGAAACCGTGCGTACAGGTGCGTTATTCACAGCCGAATGTCAAGAAATACAATACTCCCATTGTCCCGTGTGTCTGTGCCTTTGCCAACCCAAGGAACCTGCCCGGTTTCTGTCCTGATCAAAGCCAGAGACCGGGCGGCGCTCAAATCGGGCGCTAGGACTAGGCGGGAACGACGATGGCTTGGGCACCGGCGAGGCCAAAGGCGCTATGAACGGCCTGGAGAGCCTTGATGCCTTCAGATTCATCTACGACGCAGCTAATTTTGATCTCCGAGGTGGCGATCATTTGCAGGTTGATGCCCTGCTCCGACAGCGCCTTGAACATTCGAGCCGCTACCCCAGGGGCGTAGATCATGCCGATGCCGACCACGCTTACCTTGGCGATGGCTTCGTTCACGACCACTTCCCCAAAGCCGAGGTCGGTGGCGGCCTGCTCCATCAGTTCCCGGGCCGTGCGGGCGTCGGCCTGGGCCACGGTGAAGGCGATGTCGCGGGTGGGCTGGCCGTTCACCAAACGACAGCGCTGGGACTGGATAATCATATCCACGCTGACGCCGTTACTGGCCAGCAGTTGGAAGATTTTTGCGGCCATGCCGGGTTGGTCGGGCACATGGCGAATGGCCACCTGGGCTTGCTTGGTATCCAGCGCCGCGCCGCGCACCATGGGAGCATTGGGGCTAGACGCGAGGGCTGGCCCCTCCGCCTGGGGCACGGGCGAGGAGGTAACATCAAAGGCCTCGCAGAGGGTGGCTAGGGCTCGATCACAGTCCGCCACGTCGATGGTGCAGCTTACTTTGACCTCTGAGGTGGAAATCAACTGAATATTGATTCCTGCCTCCGCTAGGGTGGAGAACATCTTGGCAGCCACCCCCGGACGGCCAATCATTCCGGCTCCGGCGATGCTGATTTTGGCCATGTTGGTGTCCACCATCACCTCGGCCTGGGTGGTGTCGGTGGGGTTGCTGCGCAGGGCGGGGGCAATGGCTTCGGCCACGGCTTCGGCCCGGTTGAGGTTGGATCGCACCATCGTAAAGGCGATGTCGTTGGTGTTGCCTTCGTGGATGGACTGGATGATCAGGTCTACGTTGATCTCCTGGTTGGCCAGTTCCCCAAATAGACGGGCGGCAATGCCGGGACGGTCGGGAATCCGCAACAGAGCGACCTTGGCCTGATCGGTGTCAAACTCCACGGCATCTACGGGGTTAGCCAGTTCCAAGCCTTCTAGGGGGCGGGGTTGGGGCTGGGGCGAAATCACGCGGGTACCCGGTTCGTCCGTCCAGCTCGATCGCACCACCAGGGTGACGCCGTAGTTGCGGGCAATTTCCACCGCACGGGGATGCAGCACCTTGGCCCCCAGGCTGGCCAGTTCCAGCATTTCGTCGCTGGTGATTTCTTCCATCAACTGCGCTTCCGGCACCAGGCGCGGGTCGGTGGTGAGAATCCCCGGTACGTCGGTGTAGATTTCGCACTTGTCCGCTTGCAGCGCCGCTGCTAGGGCCACCGCTGAGGTATCGGAACCGCCGCGCCCCAGAGTGGTAATTTCTAGGTCGGTGGTTTGGCTAATGCCCTGGAAGCCCGCCACCACAATCACCTTGCCCTCGGCCAGATGGCGCTGCATCCGTTCGGGATTGATGGTCAGAATCCGGGCACGGGTATGTTCGGCTTCCGTGACAATGCCCACCTGTGCCCCGGTGAGGGAAATGGCGTCTTGGCCCAGGCTGTGCAGCGCCATCGAGAGCAACGCAATGGACACCTGTTCTCCGGTGGAGAGCAGCATATCCATCTCACGGCGGCTGGGCTGATCGGTGATGTCGTTGGCCAATTTCACTAGGCCGTCAGTGGTTTTGCCCATGGCCGAGACCACCACTACCGCGCTATTGCCTGCGTCCACCGTGGCCTTCACCCGCTGGGCCACCGCCTGGATGCGCTCCACGGTGCCCACGGAGGTGCCCCCATATTTCTGTACGATCAGCGCCATAGGTCTTGCCTTCCTCATCCCTGCAATTATGCCTTGGCCCCGCAATCAGCCATGTCCGAAAACCGGGCCATCATCCGAACGGGCCAACCCCAAGATCGAGCTTGCCTAAGTTGGCCCTACCATAGGCTGGTCTCACCCATTTAGCTACCCCTACATTATTTAGATTGAATAGATCGAAATCCTAAACCGAAATCCTTAAACTGGGGCAACTTTTTGACAGGCCCTTTATGGTACCAGGGTTTTCGGTCAGCATATCGCCAACGTTTACTCCAGGAATGGGGATGGGGGCTTCGGACTCAATTCAATTGGACGTCAGAGGACTGGTCTGGGGACTGGGACGGTCTGATCTGACGCCGAATCCGGCTTACTTACCCACGCTATCAGCGGGCGAGAAGACCTCGCCCCTAGGGGTTGTCGGCCTGGGAATCGGGGTCTTCTGGCTCGGATTTGGGCTTAGGCATCGCGCAGGCTGGCAAGGCAAACTAGGTCTTGGGGCAGCAGGGCGGTGGGAACCTGCCAAAACTTCAGCACCTCCTGGGCCACCGCTTCGGGATGGGCCGCATGGAAAAAATGCCGCCCACCGGGGCACCGCCACAGCCGATCCCCTGGTTTTAGCCACGGTTGCCAGCCCTGGATTTGGTCGGGGCTGATCACGGCATCATCTTCACTGCCGCACACCATCATCGGCACGGGCACCCGTCCGGGAAAGGAACTCTGGCGCTTCCAAAGGGAATGGGGTGAGGGAGAATGGGCCAAATCCTTTTCTAGCAGCCGCACCCAGCCGCTCACTAAGGGGTGGGCCTGGTGACCAAACAGGGTATAGGCCATCTGCGCCAGCACCCGCTGACGGGAACAGGGCAGGGCTTCCAACTGGGCGTAGTAGTGGGCCTGCCAGTCCACTATGGGGTTAACGCCCACGGAGAGCAGGGTGAGGGAGCGCACCCGCTCCGGGCATTGACGGGCATAGAGCAGCCCCACTAGCCCGCCCATACCATGGCCAATTAGGTGCAGGGGGCGAGTTTGGTCTGCCATAAAATCGTGTAGCAAATCCAGGGCAACGGCCAAGGAACTGGGTTCGTCGGGGGTTTGGCGATAGGCCCAGTGGGAAATATCAATGTGGCGGGCTAGCGTTTTTAAAAGCGCTTGATCAAACCGCTGAAAACTGGGGCTAACATTGAGCCAAAGGGCTTCGGGCTGGGTGGATTGAAGCATAGGAATGGGATTTGGGTTAGGGAGGAAAGTCATCAAAAATGGCTGGTCAATCAGGGTAATGGAATCGGATGGGGAGGGTGAAAAGATTGCCTATCTAATCCCTGGGGGAGAGGGATTTAGAGTGTAGCTTGCTTCCCGTAAGGGTGGGTTACAGCGCAAGCCAAAGACGGCACACCGTTGCTGGGTTCTAGATCCCCCCAGCACCTAGCGGGCTAGGTTTCGCTCTGCACCCCCCTTTTCAAGGGGGGCAGGGGGGATCATTGCTATGTACTCCACACAGGTAGGATTCGCCACATTATGTATTGGAAACCCCTCGATTTATGGTGGGTTGAGATCTAAACACCAAAGGCCATTTTGACTTGAGCTACCCAGGTAGAAATGCGGCTTTCGGTGAGTTCAGGCTGGTTGTCTTCGTCTAGGGCAAGGCCGACAAATTTGCCATTTTGGACGGCTTTGGATTCGTTAAATTCGTAGCCGATCGTAGGCCATTGCCCGACAGTCGTACCACCAAGGGATCTGATTTTTTCGGCCAGAATACCCATAGCATCTTGGAAGTTATCGGCGTAGCCAATTTGATCGCCAGCGCCAAAGTAGGCGACTTTCTTGCCGCTAAAGTCAATCTCATCCAGTTCGTCGTAGAAGCCTTCCCAGTCGGCCTGGAGTTCACCAATATTCCAGGTAGGGCAGCCCACAATCAAACAGGCATAGTCAGCAAAATCATCGGGGCTAGCGTCGGCAATGTCGTGGAGTGTAACAACGCTATCGCCGCCAAATTCGGCTTGGATAGCTTGGGCTAGGGTTTCGGTGTTTCCGGTTTGAGTGCCGTAGAAGAGACCAATCTTACTCATTAGTTTGATGACCTAAATCGCTGTGCTGCAAACATCAAATGCGGGGAAACAGAGAAAAGGGGGGCAGGATGTTGGAGCCTATAAATGCCCCCCAAAGAGAGAGAGGAGAACGGTTCCAACGGGGTTAGGATTCGATGGCGCTCAGGGCTTGTTCAACGCGCCGGAAGTCGAATCCAATAGCTCGTAGGGCATGCCACAGGTGCCCTTGCAAAAACAGGAAGGCCAGGATGAAGTGGGCATTGGCCAGCCAACAGCGGGAGGTGTGGGCATTCAGCGGCAGGGCCACGGTGTCGGCAAAGTAGGGCATGATGCCGAGTTTGACCGTCAGCGGCGGGCCGTAGAATTCCACGGGGTAGGCCAGGGTATTGACGGCACAGAAGTAGGCGGCCACAAAACCCGCTAGGGCAATGCCCCCTAGGGAATAGGACAAAATCGCCTCGCCGGAGAACAGCAGCAGGTTGTTGGCCCACTTCATCGGCGGCACCAGAATGTGCCAGAGACCCCCCGCCAGCAGCAGAACGCCCACATAGAGGTGTCCACCAACCAAATCCTCTAGGCTGCTAATGCTGGCGAAGTGGGTTTGGTAGCCGTAGATCACCCAGGGATCGAGGGTGGGCTGCACCAGGTGCACGGTTTGCTGGGTGGCATCGTACAACCCGCCCCAGGTGGTGGCCTTGGCGACGAGCAAGAGCGCCCCCGACCCCAAAAACAGCAGGTGATGACCGAGAATCATTCCTAATTGGGCCGGGTTTTCCCACTCAAAATGGAAGCGTCGCGCCCAGCCCTCGGCCTGCTTTAGGTCGGCAGGAGCTTTGACGGTGTGGAACAGCGCCCCCGCTCCCAGCACCGCCGAGGAAATTAGGTGCACCACCCCCACCACAAAGTAGGGTTCGGGATCCACAATTATCCCGCCATCGGCAATTCCCAAACCCAAGGTGGCCAGGTGAGGCAGCAGGATTAACCCCTGTTCGCCCAGGGGTAGGGCCGGATCAAACCAAGAGAGTTCGTACAGGGTGAAGGCCCCGGCCCAGAGGGCAATTAGGGCAGCTTGGGCGACATGGGCCGCAATGAATAGGCCCGAAAGGTTTGCAAAGCGGGCGTTTCCGGCCCACCAGTCGTAGGTAACGTCAGTATTTCCGTAGGTTTGCATGATGAAGACATCCTATGGCAACGGCCCTCAGTTCAGCCAGGGCTTATTGAGAACCAAGTTCAACAAGCCCATCTCACCACAAATCGGAATGATTCTCAATAGAAAAATATTAAGTTTTGTGTTAAGCTAACCTCAGTACCAAGGCCGTAAGGGTTGACCTTGCTGGGCCAAACTACGGAGTACTTAGGATCGCACAACGAAGCCCTCAAGCTCTACCGCGCTGCCCTTGGGCTGGATCCCACCTACAAACAAGCCCAGCACAACCTAGACCGCGCCGCCATGCAGCCCCACAGCCGCCCCAGTTTCACCGCCTAGGTGGCTTCAGAAGCGCCCGTAATCCAGCGTCCTTGGCCTGACGTTATGAATTAAGATCGATAGGCATGTTTCCTGCTGGGTTGCCAGCGTTTGTTATGACTGCCTATGCCGCCGCTCCCTTCAGCCCCGAAGACATCGCCTCCGAGGGCATTAAGCCCGAAGAGTACGACGAGATTGTGCAGCGTCTCGGTCGCCATCCCAATCGGGCCGAGCTGGGCATGTTTGGGGTGATGTGGTCGGAGCACTGCTGTTATAAGAACTCCCGTCCGCTGCTGAAGCAGTTCCCCACCGAGGGGCCACGGGTGCTAGTGGGGCCGGGGGAAAATGCGGGCATCATCGACGCGGGGGATGGCCTGCGGGTGGCCTTTAAGATTGAGTCCCACAATCACCCGTCGGCGGTGGAGCCGTTCCAGGGCGCGGCCACCGGGGTGGGCGGCATTCTGCGTGACATTTTCACCATGGGGGCGCGTCCCATTGCGGTGCTGAATTCCCTGCGGTTTGGCGATTTGGCCGATAGCCGCACCCGGCGGCTGTGCCAGGGCGTGGTGGCGGGGATTTCCCACTATGGCAACTGTTTTGGCGTGCCCACGGTGGGCGGCGAGGTCTATTTTGATGCCGCCTACAACGGCAACCCCCTGGTCAACGCCATGGCCATTGGCATCATGGAAACGCCGGATATTGTGAAATCTGGGGCGGCGGGGCTAGGCAATCCCGTCCTCTATGTGGGGTCTACCACCGGGCGCGATGGCATGGGTGGGGCCAGCTTCGCCAGTGCCGAACTCACCGACGAATCCGAGGCCGACCGTCCGGCGGTGCAGGTGGGCGACCCGTTCTTGGAGAAGTCCCTGGTGGAAGCCTGTTTGGAAGCCTTCAAAACCGGGGCCATCGTGGCGGCGCAGGACATGGGGGCGGCGGGGATCACCTGCTCCACCTCCGAAATGGCGGCCAAGGGCGGCGTCGGTATCGAGCTAGACCTCGACCTCATCCCCGTGCGGGAAACGGGTATGGTGCCCTACGAATACCTGCTGTCCGAATCCCAGGAGCGGATGCTGTTTGTGGTGGCGGCGGGTCGCGAAGCCGAGGTGATTGAGGTCTTCGAGCGCTGGGGTCTCCATGCCGTCGTTGCCGGGACGGTGATCGAAGACCCCATCGTGCGAATTTTGTTTCAGGGCGAGGTCGCCGCCGAAATTCCGGCCCTAGCCCTGGCGGAAAATACCCCCATCTACCACCGAGAACTCCTGCCCAAACCGCCCGCCTATGCCCAAGCCGCCTGGGCCTGGAGCGAAGCCAGCCTTCCCGCCGCCACCACATCAGGACTTGCCAAAGCAACTGGGGAAACCGCCTGGACGGTGATCCTTCATCAGCTTTTGGGCCAGCCCACCATTGCCTCGAAGCAGTGGGTCTACCGCCAGTACGACCACCAGGTGCAAAACAACACCGTAAAATGCCCCGGTCAGGGCGATGCGGCGGTGATTCGGCTGCGTCCGCTAGAAGCGGTGCCCGGTTATCAGCCCGGTGGCGTGGTGCGAGGGCTGGCCGCCACCGTGGACTGCAACGCCCGCTATGTGTACCTCAACCCCTACGAAGGGGCCAAAGCCGCCGTGGCCGAAGCCGCCCGTAACCTGATCTGTGTCGGTGCTTTGCCCCTGGCGGTGACGGATAACCTCAATTTCGGTAGCCCCGAAAAGCCCATCGGCTATTGGCAACTGGCGGAAGCCTGCCGGGGCTTGGCCGAGGCCTGCCGCGAGTTTGAAACCCCCGTCACCGGGGGCAATGTGTCCCTCTACAACGAAACCGTAGACAGCGCGGGCCACCCCCAACCCATCTACCCCACCCCCGTCGTGGGTATGGTGGGGCTAATTGACGACCTAAACTTCACCTGCGGTCAGGGCTGGCAATCAGTAGGCGATCGCATCTATCTATTAGGCGTCACCCTCGACCATACGGCCAGCGCCACCACCAACGACCGTCCCCTCGTCACCCTGGGCGGTTCCGAGTACCTGATGGTGGTACAGGGCCAAGCCACGGGCCACCCCCCCGCCATCGATATGGCCCTAGAAAAACGAGTACAAGCCGCTTGCCGCCACGGCATTGCCCAGGGCTGGGTGCGCTCGGCCCACGATTCCGCCGAAGGTGGCCTAGCGGTGGCCTTGGCGGAATCCTGCATTAGCGGTCAAATCGGTGCGGCGGTGACGTTGCCCCTAGCCTCTAGCCAAACCGACCTGCGTTGGGATCGGGCACTGTTTGGAGAAGGCGGTGCCCGGATTCTGGTGTCCGTCAGCCCTGAGCACCAAGCCGCCTGGGAAGCCTATCTGTCTGAAAATCTGGCTGACGCTTGGCAACCCCTCGGCACCGTTCAGGGCGATACCCTCACCCTCACTACCCAAGACGGCAAGCCCCTGATCGCCGACACCGTGGCCCAATTGGCGGACACTTGGAGCAGCGCCATTGCCGAACGCCTCGCGGCCTAACACCCGTACACCCCTGAGCCGGTATGGATCCTCTCACCGAGACAGGCCGCAGCCCCATCACCTACAGTCCGGCCCATACCCTGGTGCCCACCTACGAGTGCTTCAACCGCTGCACCTACTGCAACTTTCGGCAAAATCCGGGGGAGTCACCCTGGATTGATTTGGTGGCGGTGCAGGCAACCCTCGTAGACCTGCATCGGCGGGGGGTGGCGGAGGTACTGGTATTGAGCGGAGAGGTGGCCCCCCATAGCCCCCGTCGAGAAGCCTGGTTTCGCCATATTTACCGCCTCTGCGAACTGGCCTTGGAGGCCGGACTGTTGCCCCACACCAACGCTGGCCCCCTCAGCCGGGAGGAGATGGCCCAGTTGAAGGAGGTCAATGTGTCCATGGGGTTGATGGTGGAGCAGGTGACGCCCCGCCTGCTGGAGACGGTACATCGCCATGCGCCCAGCAAACGGCCAGCGGTGCGCCTTCAGCAATTGGCCTGGGCCGGGGAATTGGGCATTCCCTTCACCACGGGGCTGCTGCTGGGGTTGGGGGAAACCGAAGCCGACTGGGCCGACTCGCTGGAGGCCATTGCCGCCAGTCATCACCGCCATGGCCACATTCAGGAGGTCATTCTGCAACCCCACCGCCCCGGCGAGCGGCAATCCGTGAAAGGGACGGCGCTGGTGGGAACGGCCCTGCGGCGGGCCGTGACCCTGGCGCGGCAAATCTTGCCGCCGGACATTACCCTGCAAATTCCCCCCAATCTGGTGAGCCAGGACGACCTGCTCGCCTGCCTTGCCGCCGGAGCACGGGATTTGGGCGGCCTTAGCCCCTTCGATGAAGTCAACCCCGACTATGATCACCCCACCCCCGAAGCCTTACAGCGGATCATCCGCCCTGGGGGATGGCCGTTGCAGCCCCGACTGCCGGTTTATCCCCAGTACGACGGCTGGTTATCCCCTCCCTTGCAGCGACTGGTAGAGCACTGGCGGCAGCGGTGGCAGCCCTCTGTCGCGAAATCTAACAAACACCTTGATTTTTCCCAAAAGCGCCTAAAACCTGGGCCATAATGGGCAGCAACGGTCTCTCCGTGCTACCGAAACCCTGTAGTGGGGCGCATCCCAGGCCCCGTCAATGCACTCCGGTTTGCCAGACTTCCATCCCTTTATCCCCTGAAGCCATGCGAGCTACCTCTCTACTGCGCCACAGCCTTCTCCTTCCGGCTACGGTTTTGCTCATTGCCGGAACGGGCCTGCGTGCCCAAGCCCAACAGATGTATTCCCCCATCCCCCTGCCCGCCTCCCGGGAAATCAACGACACCCTCTCCGACCGCGATATTCCCACGGGCTTTGGCGGCTTTGCCAGGGACTATACCGTGCGCCTAGAGGCCGGGGATCAGGTGGCCATTGACGTCATCTCCGAAGCCTTTGATACCATGGTCGCCCTGATCGGCGAGGACGGATCCACCATCAGCGAAAATGACGACGGCCCCGACGGCACCACCAATTCCCTGCTCTTTGCCCGCATCACCCAATCCGGCACCTACACCGTACGGATTCGGGCCTACGCCGGACAGGGATCTGGCCCCTTTAGCCTCAAGGTCGCCCGTCTGCGCGAAGTGCCCTAGGCGGCCCCCGGCGGGAATGGCCTGCTGTGGTGAGAGGGTTCCTAGCCCCAATCTCCTCCCGGTACTGCACGGGCCGGGGGGAGTCTTCCCCGAAGCCGAAACGATTTGCCCCAGAGTATTCCGCTATATTTTTTGCCCAAACGATCTTGTCAGAGGGGACACTGGCTTGCTATGTTATGTAAGCGCTGAAAAAACAGCCAAGCCGGGATAGCTCAGTTGGTAGAGCAGAGGACTGAAAATCCTCGTGTCGGCGGTTCAAGCCCGCCTCCTGGCATTCAAAAAAGACCACTCCGTTCTAGAGAACAGGTGGTCTTTTAAAGTTATCGCCAACGGAAGGCAAATGGCTGAAGCTCATCCGCAGCAAGGCTTTCGGTATTTCGCCCAGGGATAGGATACTGGCAACACAATGGGAAACTACGAACGAGCCAGCCCATGAGCCAACTAGACACCATCGAAGCCATCGAGAAGCGGCTATGGACGGCGGCAGATACCCTGCGGTCGAACTCCAACTATGCCAGTAACGAGTACTTTATGCCGGTGATGGGGCTGATTTTTCTGCGCCATGCCTACAGTCGCTTTTTGGCGGTGAAGGAGGAGATTGAGGCCAACTTGCCCAAGCGAGGCGGCAAGACCCGCGCTTTAACCAAGGAAGACTTTTCCCAGAAGGGGGCGATCTACCTGCGTCCAGAGGCGCAGTTTGATTACCTGGTGAGCCTGACCGATAGCGATGATCGCGCCCAGAAGATTAGCGACGCGATGGCGTCGATTGAGGCGGACTATCAATCTTTGGCGGGTTCGTTGCCGAAGGAAGAATATCAGGAGCTAGAGGATTCGGTGCTGGGGATACTGCTGCGTACCCTCAACCCGAAGGAGCTACAGCGGGCATCGGGGGATATTTTTGGGCGCATCTATGAATACTTCCTCACCCAGTTTGCCGATGTGGGGGCGCACGACAGCGGGGAATTTTTCACGCCGGTGTCGTTGGTGGCGCTGATTGCTAATGTGCTAGAACCCGACCACGGCGTTGTGTTGGATCCGGCCTGTGGATCGGGGGGGATGTTTGTGCAGAGTGCCCGGTTGCTGGAGCGGCGGGATGACAACCCCAACCAGCTCACCTTTAAGGGGCTAGAGAAAA
>JALQST010000499.1 GCA_023264315.1 Nodosilinea sp. BSH.14 | reverse complement strand
AAGGCGATGCCCTCCACCCGCTGAAGAATTTGTTGAGCTACGGCGAGGCCCGAGGCCTGGTAGTCGGGCAGATCTGTCTGGGTGGTGTCGCCCGTCACCACCATGCGAGAGTGAAACCCCAGGCGAGTCAGCACCATCTTCATCTGAGCGGGGGTCGTATTTTGGGCCTCATCTAAAATCACAAAGGCATTGCTGAGGGTGCGCCCCCGCATGTAGGCCAGGGGGGCCACTTCAATGATGCCCCGCTCCATCAGGTTGGCAATTTTCTCTGGATCGACCAGCTCATGGAGGGCGTCGTAGAGTGGGCGCAGGTAGGGGTTCACCTTTTGCTGTAAATCTCCGGGCAAGAACCCCAGCCGTTCCCCAGCTTCCACCGCTGGGCGGGTGAGAATGAGACGCTCAAATTCGTTATTGAGGAGAGCCTGAACGCCGACCAGGGTGGCCAGGAAGGTTTTACCGGTACCCGCTGGCCCCGCACAAAAAATCAGGTCGTGGCTGCGCAGGGCCTTAATGTATTGCTTCTGGCGAAAGGTTTTGGCCCGAACCACTTCCCCCCGGCGGGTGCGAGCCACCACATCCTGGTGAATCGACTGAAGCTCCTCCACCTGATTGGTGTCGAGGGCGTGACAGGCGGTCATAATGTCGGCGCTGGTGACGGTCTGACCCTGACCCCAAATGGGCTCTAGGGCATCTACCAATCGCCGCGCTCGTTCGGCGGTGGCTTCGGTGCCAGAAATCAAAAGCTCCTGCCCCCTCAGAACCAGGGAAGCCCCGGTCTGCTGGGCGAGGAGCTTAAAGTTTTCGCTACGGTAGCCGGAAAGGGCGATGGCCCCTTCGGGCTTAGGAATCTCAATCCGAACAGTGGAGGTCATGGGCGCAGCAACGAAGGGCAAGACATCGCAAATTCCACGGCAAAACCCTGATATCCCTGCAACCGTTGCCTGAATCTACGCTGGCCTAGGTTCGCCACACTAGGATTTAGGCCGTAGTTGGGGCTTGGGCTTGGGGGAGGATCGACGGGGCGGCTGGCTACTGCCATGCCCCTCCGATGCTTCGTGTTCTGAGGCTCCGAAGACGTCAAAATAGGCCGACCAGCCCCAAAGCGCTGCCGTTGCCCGAACCACGTTACGAATCGCCTGGATGTTACGTCCACCTCGGCCAAACACCTTGCCGCGTTCATCGCCACTAAAGGCCACACGGATCCAGATTTTGGACTGGGCTGCATTCTGTTCACAGTCAATGCGTAGGGCTTCCGGCGTATCTAGGAAGGGCTCTACTAAGAATTTGACGAGACCAGAAAAGTCAGGACTACTCATGCGGTCGATCCGATACGGGACTAGGCTTGAGCGTTAAGCTGCTCGAAAACGTTGGCTTTTTCAAGAATGTGCTTCACGGTTTTGGTGGGCTGTGCCCCTTGCTGGAGGCGACGCACAATCCCCGGCACATCGAGACGAGTTTCGTCGGTGCGGGGGTTATAGAAGCCCAGTTCTTCCAGGGGGCGACCATCGCGACGGGCATCGCTATTCATGGCCACGATGCGGTAGCTAGCTTCTCTTTTTTTGCCAAAACGCTTCAGGCGGAGCTTAATCATAGGACAAAGGCTGCGATTCTTTTAGAGGTAAAAACGAGCGGCATTGAAAACCGCCATGCTAAGCACAGGTTTTCTATC
>JALQST010000498.1 GCA_023264315.1 Nodosilinea sp. BSH.14 | reverse complement strand
CCCTACCTTGAGGTACCGTGCGATGGCCTACGCATTTTCCTCTGCCATGCACCTTCCTCTGCCATGCGCCACAAGGCGAGGCCCCAATGACCGACGCCCTGCTGGAGCGCAGCAGCAACTTTAGCGTCTGTCGCCACATTCCCTACCTCCAGGAATACGTGTTTATCCATCAGCACCATGCCCGGGTCGATCAGTGCTATCGCGCCACCGATTACGAGGGCCTAGACGCCGTGGTGGAACTGAACCTCACCGACACCCGCCTGCCGTTGATTGATATCTACCAGGGCGCAGAGCTGGACTTTCTAGGCTAGCCCTGAACTTTCTGTTAACTTTGTTAAATCGATGTCCCATTTTTGGGGACTTGAGCTATCAGTGTGTGGTTTCCGTCATCTCGGTGGTGATCTGCGCCATTCGCTGGGCCGTCACCCCTGGGACGACGCGCCCGACACTGGTTCACCTCTCCAAGGTAAGGTCACGCCAATGCGCCCCAGTCTTCCCCGTTTCACGCCGCTGCTGGGTTCATCCCTAGCCCTAACCCTCGCGATGATGGCGGCCCCCGGCCTTGCCCAAACCGCTGCCCCGGGAACGCTAGCACCGAGGGTGGCCCCCGCCGCCGCTGCCCCCACCTACACCCTCGTCCACGTAAATGCCACGGCGGGCAGTGACGCCAGCGGTGACGGCAGTCAACTGCGGCCCTACCAAACCATTACCCATGCTCTGGGGGGGGCCATGACGAACGCCATCGTGCTGCTGGCCCCGGGGGAGTATAGCGAGGCCAGCGGCGAACGGTTCCCGATTCAGCTCCGCCCGGGGGTGACGGTGCAGGGGTCGCCCCATAGCGCCTTGGGCCAGACGGTGATTCGTGGCAGCGGCATTTTTGCCAGCACCACCGGGGGAATGGTGCAAACCACTTTGGTCGGGGCCGATGGCGCGGGCCTCGGCCATGTCACCGTCACCAATACCAGCACAGCGGGCTATGGCCTGGTGATTGAAACGGGGCGTCCGGCCATTCGCCAAAATCAGTTTGTCGGCAGTGGCTATGGCGGTATCTACGTGTCGGGGAACAGCGCTCCGGTGCTGGAGGGCAACCAGTTCAGCCGCAATGGGGTGGTGGGCCTGGTGCTGGAGGGCCAAACCGCCGCCGAGGTGCGGGGCAATCGTTTTGAGCAAACGGGCATTGGCATTCGGGTGGCCCCCGGTGCCCAGCCACAGATTATCAACAACACCATTGTCCACAACCAGGATGGGCTCCTCCTCGATGGCACCGCCAATCCCCTGCTTCAGGACAATGTGATCGCCCAAAACCGACGGAATGGCGTGGTGGAATTCCAAACCGCCCTAAAGGCCGACGATCCGGCACCAGCGGCCACCCTCGCCACCATCACCACCACTCCTCCAGCCATCGCCCCTTCTCCAGAACCACCGTCGCCCGCCCCCACGGCCATCCCCTCGGCTCCCCCGGCGGTGGGTAATGATCGCCCAGCAATTACCCCAGAGTCCTCCCCCCTGGCCCGCGCCACAACCACCCCCGCCACCATCGTGACGCCGCCCCAAAATACCGGTGCCCCCCCGCCCGAGGCCATGGCTCTCCGGCCCGCCGCGCCCACCGACCCGCCGACTCCATCCCCGGAGGCTTCTGCCCCCGCGCCAAATGCCGTTCCCCTGGCCACGGGCACCA
>JALQST010000497.1 GCA_023264315.1 Nodosilinea sp. BSH.14 | reverse complement strand
TTCCCAGAGGCCATCTTTGCCGACCAGTCCCATGAATAGGGAGGGAAATTCGCCAAAAATGCCCACTTCTTCCTTCATGGGGCCGCTGATTAGCCCTTTGAAGATGTCGAGGGCTTTGCGGATGGTGGCGAAGGATTCGGGCAGACGGTCTACGATCCAGGTGCGGCCTTCTTCGCTGAGGGGTTCGCGGACGCCACCGGGCACCGTCCAGGCGGCGTGGATTTTGCGGCCACCGAGGATTTCGATCACCTTTTGGCCAAACTGGCGCAGGCGAATGCCAGCACGGGCCAGGTCGGGGTCGGCGGCGATCAGGCCAAAGACGTTGCGTTTGGCGGGGTCGCTATCCC
Organism: Nodosilinea sp. BSH.14; assembly: GCA_023264315.1. GTDB lineage: Bacteria > Cyanobacteriota > Cyanobacteriia > Phormidesmidales > Phormidesmidaceae > Nodosilinea. The sequence continues at coordinate 1,361 of JALQST010000497.1, read as the reverse complement.
AGCCCAGCAAAAAGTCGGGGCTGCTGAGGTGGAAGAACGAGAGGGCGTGGGACTGGGTGATCTGGCCCAGGTTCATCAGGCGGCGCAGTTTGTTGGCGGTTTCGGGGATTTTGACCGATAGGATTTTGTCGCCCGTTTTGGCGGAGCAAATGAGGTGGCTGACGGGGCAAATGCCGCAGATGCGGGCGGTGATGCCGGCCATTTCGGTGTAGGGGCGGCCCTCGCAGAACTTTTCAAACCCCCGATATTCCACCACATGGAACTGGGCATTGGAGACGTTGCCCGCATCATCCAAGAAGACCGAAATTTTGGCGTGGCCTTCGATGCGGGTAACGGGGTCGATAACTACGGTTTTTGCCATGGTGGGGTCTCCGGGGAGGGTGAAAGGTGGGTTGTGGCCCTGACTTGGTGGGCCAGATCCTCGGAAGCCCTCACCCTAGCCCTCTCCCACGGGGAGAGGGAACCGGAGGTACAGAAACCACATCTCACAGAGAGAGGGAACCGGAAGGATGGATTTGGCTCGGCTCCCCTCTCCTCCCTGGGAGAGGGGTTGGGGGTGAGGGCGTTCCGGGATTTGGGGGTAAGGGCCAGATCAACCAGGGGTAAAAGAATGGGTTTATCGGGCATTCAGATATCACACTGCGCCCGATAAACCTGGGGGCTTAGCTGTCGTACATCAAGCCCTCGATGGCTTCGGGGTTTTCTTCGAGGTACTTGTCAAAGCCCGTTTGCTTGGGCTTTTGGTGTTGGTGAGACACTTCGGCCCGCATTTCTTCGACGGCATCCCAGGCGGCGGCGGCTTCGGGGGAGGTTTCGCCCTTTTCTGCCGTTACCTGGTGAGCGTAGTCGATGGCTTTTTGTAGCTCTTCATTGAACTCTTTGCTGTCAACGCTCATGGTTGTTCCTCCTAATCGAACTATCCGAATTTAATCATTTCGCGTCCTGCCATGTCGGGCTGTTGCCCATGGAGTAGCGGTTCAATGGTAGCCCGGATGCGATCAGCAGAGGGAGGACAACCGGGCATAAAGATATCCACGGGCACAATTTCGTGGACGGGAGTGACGCGATCTATCAGTTCCGGCACGATGCCCGGAGCGTGGGGAAGCTGGGCGTTTTCGTCGGCGAGTTCTAGGTAGCCCCGCTTGAGCACGCCCTCGGCGCTGTTGCGGAGCATATTCCGCATGGCGGGCACGTTGGCGGTGACGGCGCAGTCGCCAAAGGAGATCAGCACCTTGGTTTTGCGGCGCACTTCGTGGATCAGTTCTAGGTTGTCTTCGTTGGCGACGGCCCCTTCCACCAGGCACACATCCACGTTGTCGGGATAGTCCTTGAGGTCGCAGCCCACGGGGCTATAGACCACC
>JALQST010000496.1 GCA_023264315.1 Nodosilinea sp. BSH.14 | reverse complement strand
CACCTGGAAACTCACCCCCAGGGACAGGACTTCCAGGCCCGTTTGGCCCCAGTTCCAGGGTGGGTTCACCGTAAATGCCTCCATCCAGGTGGCCACAATGGTGAGCACCAGCCCAATTAAAGCCCAGAGAAGTTCAAATGGCGCTAGCACCGAGGACGACTTCACCCCAAAACCTACCTTTGAATCGTAGCCCATGAATCGTAGCCCAACCGGGGAATCCCAGATTGACATCCTCCTCGGCCTCAAGGCGCAGTCAAGCCTTTCGACAAGCTCAAGGCGAACGGAGGTGCCCCAAAAACAGAATTGCTGGCCAACGACACCTGAACTCGACTTTTTAGGCATTCAGCCTAGCAGGGCTTGCCCCTCAAAATCACGGATCGTTGCCCCCCTACTGCGTCCCGATGTCGCTCGAGGCGGCTGGCTTCCCACCCGGTAGGGCGTCCGCATCCTTGGTATGCTGGTAAGGTAAATGGGGCCGAAGGGAGGCTGCGGCGTTCCTAGGCTCCATTTACGATGTTGTCGTTACTCTTGAGAGTCCAGGCAAAGGCAAACGTGGACTTATTTGAAACCTTTAAAACTGATCATCCCGTCATTGGCGTTGTTCATCTGCTGCCCTTGCCCCAGTCGCCGCGATGGCAGGGCAATCTCCAGCAGGTCATTGACCGCGCCGAACAGGAGGCCACAGCCCTAGCCTCGGGGGGGGTGCACGGCATCATTGTAGAGAACTTCTTTGATGCGCCCTTTACGAAGGGGGCGGTGGATCCGGCGGTGGTTAGCGCCATGAGCCTCGTGGTGCATCGTCTGCAATCCTTGGTGACGGTGCCCATTGGCCTCAACGTGCTGCGCAACGATGGCCGCAGTGCCCTCGCCATTGCCACCTGTGTGGAGGCCAAGTTCATCCGGGTGAACGTGTTGACCGGGGTGATGGCGACGGATCAAGGGCTGATTGAAGGCTGCGCCCACGATCTGCTGCGCTACCGCCGGGAATTGGGCAGCAACGTCAAAATTTTGGCCGATGTGCTGGTGAAACACGCCCGCCCGCTAGGATCCCCCAACCTCACGACGGCGGTGCAGGAAACCATCCACCGGGGCATGGCCGATGGCATCATTCTGTCGGGCTGGGCCACGGGTAGCCCCCCCAGCCTAGAGGATTTGGAACTGGCGAAGGCCGCCGCTGATCATTGCCCGGTGTTCATCGGCAGTGGGGCCACCTGGGACAACATCGGGACGCTGATGCAGGCTGCCGATGGCGTCATTGTAGCCAGTTCTCTCAAGCGCAATGGCGACATCAACCAGCCCATCGATCCGGTGCGCGTGGGCCAATTTATCGACGCCATGGCCGATGGCCTAGCGAGCCCGAGCCTGGAGGCGGCGGTGCCATCCCTGGCGTTTTCCTAGGCGGCCTGTTCTGGGGGCTAGCATGGTGCTCCACCTACTCCCCGTTCAGTGAAACTACGGTATCCTAAGGTAGGAGCACTCAGGCTATGGGCCTAGCCGATTAGGATTGATCGAAAGGAGTCGTTTTTCCGAAGGTTGCCCTCTCCATTTCGAACGAACTCGACTGTTTGGGCATGATGACCTTAGGACTTGTCACCTTGGGCGTCGCTGATCGGGTGCTGGCGCTCCTGCCCTCCAACGGATTCTATGCCTCGACAACTCGTCATCAGAATCTCCTGGGTCTGAAACCCCGTCCTTCTAGGACGGCTTTACACAACACTTCGCTAAGATAGAGGAG
>JALQST010000495.1 GCA_023264315.1 Nodosilinea sp. BSH.14 | reverse complement strand
TATCAGCAGCTGATGCGCCGTCTTGGGAGCCTCTTTTTGGTGCGCAGTAAGGTAAGAACCTGGGTGGATCAAAGCCGCGATCGACACCGTAGCGTGATGGATGTGCTGGGGGAAGTGATCCAGGAGATGTTGCAGAACGATCGCCATCTACGCCAACAAATGCAGTGGATCAGCCACTGTAGCACCAACAGCCGCCTCCGCAATCTCCTGCTCTTCACCAGTATCGAAGAATACTGCCTCCGCCCCATCCGGAACCAGCCGCTGTTGGTGTATCGCTTCGTCAACTACCTCAACCGCGTCCAACGGGGAGGAATGACCCAGGTGCCCAGCGGCGAACTCGTGCGTATGATTTCGGAAGATATTGTCCCGGATGAAGAGGAAAGTCGGATCAGTCTGTTTGATAACCAAGCCCTCAACCAGTACCAGTCCGAAGAGGAGTGGCGCAGCCTGCAGTTGCAGCGGCGCATGGTCCAGCAAGAGTTTGAGATTTACCTGGCGGAAACCCTCGGAGATGTGGCCGTAGATTGGTTAAGACTCTATTTACAAGGGGAAACCCAGGAAACGATCGCCCAACACCTCGATTTGCCCATCAAGCAAATCTATCGTCTCCGGGAAAAGGTGAATTACCATGCAGTCAAGGTTTTTGCTCTGAAGGTACGCCCGGAGTTAGTGGAGGACTGGCTAGGCATTTCCCTAAAACATCATCGTCTGGGCCTCAATCCCCAGCAATGGGAGCAATTTGTGGCCAGTTTATCGGACCAACAACGGGATGTGCTGACGCAGTTCCAGGCGGGAGCCACGGTCAAGAGTATCGCCCAGCGTCTGGGCCTTAAAACCAGTCAGGTCATGAGTGAGTGGAGCAAAATCTATTTGGCGGCCCAAAATCTGCGAAATCAAGACTCTAACGCTGAAGGCGACGGTAGCAGTGGCTAAGTTTATGGCTAGGGTACCTCGAAGAATCCAAGTTTTTGCCCACTGATTCATGGGGATATCGGGGTGATGTCAAGTAACTTTGCTGGTTGTCACGATTCATTGAGAGGTCCTGGAATTTCTGGAGTTGTCCGAATAGCTCGTGTTTCCTATGCTCAGAAGACTTGACTGTCTAACACGGTCATTCTCAATCGATTAAATGTATCGCTTCTTTTAGTGGGCACCTCGAAAAACCTAGGCTTTCACCGCAGTTCCTGCGGTAGAGCTCAGGGTTATGGCGAGCGGCGAAGCCGCTCGCCACAATTAATTGAGGTGCCCTAGACACGGTCCAAACCCAAAGCGGCTTTGAAGCCAGAGTCTTGAGAATATGCAACTCTAGACTCTTTCACTCACAACGGCTGGATGCCTTGAATACCCTTCAATTTAGCCCTGATGCCGTTCTTAGGTATCGGGACTGTGGTGATCGGCTCAATCACTACGTATCATCAGACCGATCGCCACGAATCGAGGTATCCGTTGTTGTTAATCTGTGGGTTTGCTGAGTTCACTTATCCCTCAGTAAAGAATATGCACCCTCAATTCTCACACAGTGCTTGGCTCGACACCCTTGCTGTTGCTTATCAAAAGCATCTCTCCTATCGCGGACAGCAGTATCCCCTCACCTCACCTTCTACTCCCGAAGCTCAAGTTATCACACGCTCCTATCGAGGGGTTAAGTACCGTGCGATCGCGGGTGAAGCTCTGCCCCAACCGGGTTCCTTAACGTATCGTGGGGTCCGCTCCAACCCAGTGAATGCCGTGCCGACCCCAGC
>JALQST010000494.1 GCA_023264315.1 Nodosilinea sp. BSH.14 | reverse complement strand
AGAAGCTCAGCGAGGGCAATGCCAATGGGCACCCAGCGAACTGAGAATCCCCGCGCCTTTAGGCCGGGGAGTGTCAATTCTCCCTCTCCTCTCTCCCCTGCCTGGTTTAGCCAATTTTCCGACCCCTATGCCGTGCTGGGGGTGGTCGTCACGGTGGATGACCGGCGTATTCTGAAGCGTTACCACCAGGTGGCGAAGCGCCTGCATCCCGACGTGCAGGACGAGGCTTCGGCGGATCAAGAAGCGTTTATCACCCAAACCTTGGCCAAGCTGGTGAACCCGGCCTACCAGCGCCTGAAACAGGAAAAGCAGCGCAGTGAGGTCTTGGCTACCCTGCGGTTCAAGGTGCGGCGGCGGGAGGGGCAGTTTCATCCCCAGGGGGAGGCGAGCCTTCACCTACAAACGGTGCCCGAATCGGAGGTGGATACCGTCTACGATCACACCCTTCAGCAGATCAGCGAAACCCGGTACGACTCAGTGGCCAGTTTTACGGCCTGCACCCACTAAATTAACGAGATCAATCTGGTCTATTGTCAGCGCAAGATGGGGGATGCCATCATCCGCGAAAAGCGGGTGGGTATAGTGAAGGTGCCCGGTTCCGGGGCGGCTCCGTCGGCGACGGGCCAAGCCCCCGGAAAACCAACTTCCGTCGAAGACGTTCCGGTGGCCTACGCCGACCGCCACTATCAACGGGCGAGATAATACCTCGGGATTAAGTAGGGTTATCTCCCCTTGGCCTCGGCCCAGGCTAGCCCTTACGCTCATAGAGATAGGCCCTTTGTTAACCACCGCCGAGCCATGGGATTTTTTGATTCTGAAATCATTCAACAGGAAGCCATGCAACTGTTTCAGGACTATCAGAACCTGACGCAGTTGGGCAGCAACTACGGCAAGTTTGACCGCGAAGGTAAAAAGATGTTCATCGAACAGATGGAGTCGATGATGGAGCGATACCACATCTTTATGAAGCGGTTTGAATTGTCGGAAGACTTCACCGCCAAAATGACCGTCGAGCAGCTTAAAACCCAGCTTGGCCAATTTGGCATGACCCCCGACGGCATGTTCCAGCAAATGCAGCAAACCCTGGAACGCATGAAGGCCGAAATCGATCCTTAGGGGTGTCTATCTTAGCCTGTGCCAGTAAATCGACTGTCTGGGGTAAATAGGGCAACTTTTGCCGAAAAGCGGCGGTCAATGCCCCACAGGTCGGAACGGACTGCACCAGATTTAACCAGCGGTGGTAAGGTTGGAAGCGTCTTGCCAATCTGAGTAATTCTACCTGGCAAGCCCCCGGCAGTTGTTTATCCCCTCCTCAGGCCATGACGCAGCCCCATCAGCGCCCGATTTCTGGGCTTCTGTTGAATCGCTTTTTGACTCTGTTTAAGATCAGCCTCGGGCTATCGTTGTGGTGGTTGGTGGCGCTACCCGTGCAGGCCGCCGTGGAAATGCGGGTGGCAGTGGCCGAGGGACGGGAACAGTTGGCGGTGGGGAGTTCTACCCCGGCCCTCGTGAAAACGGCGGCGGGGCAAAGCGTGGGCCAAATTCCCCAGGGCCGCGCCGTGACCGTAACCACCGAGGGCGGTGCCCTCAAGCTAGCAGACTGGCGCAACCAAGCCTTTTGGGTGGAACCCACCCGCGACGGCTACATTTTTATTGACAATGCCTGGTATCGGGGCCGGGTGCTGGTGGTGCCCAGTGGGGGCAAGGTGACAGCCGTCAACTGGGTGGACTTAGAAGAATAC
>JALQST010000493.1 GCA_023264315.1 Nodosilinea sp. BSH.14 | reverse complement strand
GCCCCCAGGCGGCCATTGGGGTGGGGGCGCTCTTCCTGGTCAACATTCTGGGGGTGTGGATTCCCCTACTGATCCGCGATGGCATCGACGAATTGCAGGTGTCCTTTAGCTATGGTCGGGTGCTGTACTACGCGATCATGGTGCTGGTGCTGGCCTCGGTGATGTGGGGCATTCGCATGGTGTCGCGGATCACGCTGTTTGGGGTGGGGCGACAGGTGGAATTTGACCTGAAGCAGCGGATTTTTGAGCATCTGCTGCGGATGGAGCCTGCCTACTTTAGCCGCAACACCCCCGGGGAGTTAATCAGCCGCGCCACCAGCGATGTGGATAATATTCGGCGGCTGCTGGGTTTTGCCATCCTCAGTTTGGCCAACACCGTCTTCGCCTACGCCCTGACCATCCCCGTCATGCTGTCGATTAGCGTACGGCTAACCCTGATTTCCCTGATCATTTACCCGCTGATGTTGTTTTTGGTGCAAGCGTTTAGCAACCGCCTGCGCCTAGAGCAACTTGAGGTACAGGAACGGCTGTCCCGCCTCAGCGACCTGATTCAAGAGGACATGAGCGGCATCGCCCTGATCAAAATCTATGCCCAGGAAGAGAATGAACGGCAAGCCTTCCAGCGGCTGAACCAAGACCTGTTGCGGGCGAATCTCACCCTGTCGAAAACCCGCAACACCCTGTTTCCCCTACTGGGGGGGCTGGCCAGTATCAGTCTGCTGGTGATTTTAGCCACCGGGGCTGGATCCATCGCCCAGGGCTACATCACCGTTGGCGGGTTTGTGGCCCTGCTGCTCTATGTGGAGCGTCTGGTTTTCCCCACCGCCCTGCTGGGGTTCACCATCACCGCCTACCAGCGCGGCGAGGTCAGCATTGACCGGGTGGAGGCCATCCTGGACGCCGAGCCTAAGGTGCAGGATCACCCTCCCCTCCAGCCCCTGCCCATCACCGAGGTGCAGGGACGACTGGAAGCCCGCAATCTCAGCTACGCCTATCCCGGCAGTAACACCCCAGCCCTAGATCAGGTCAGCTTTACCATTGAGCCGGGGGAACGGATCGCCATCGTCGGCCCCATCGGCTCTGGCAAATCCACCTTAGCCAATGCCCTGCCTCGCCTGCTGGAGGTGGAGTCGAGCCAACTCACCCTCGACCATCGCGATGTGGTGGATGTGCCCCTCCAAGACCTGCGGCGGGCCATTGCCTACGTGCCCCAGGACAGCTTTTTGTTTAGCACTAGCATCCAAAACAACATTCGCTACGGCGTCCCCCTCACCGAACTGGGGGAGGTGCAATACGCCGCCAAACTGGCCCAGATGGACGCGGAAATCCAGAACTTCCCCCAGCAGTACGACACCATTGTGGGGGAACGGGGCATCACCCTATCCGGGGGGCAAAGGCAGCGCACCGCCCTGGCCCGCGCCCTGGTAGTCGAGGCTCCCATTTTGGTGCTCGATGACGCTCTCTCCAGCGTGGACAACCGCACCGCCACCGCCATTCTGAACGCCCTTTCCGAGGGTACCCAGCAAAAGACCGTCTTGTTTATTTCCCACCAAATGTCCGCCGCCGCCACCGCCGACCGCATTTTCGTCATGGATCGAGGGCGCATTGTGCAGATGGGTTGCCACCAGGATCTCCTCGCCCAGGGTGGACTCTACCGCGATCTGTGGGAGCAACACCAGCTCGAAGCGGAACTGCAATAGGTAACGGAGCCAGGAATTTTCTAGCCGAGAACGCTGGCTAGGA
>JALQST010000492.1 GCA_023264315.1 Nodosilinea sp. BSH.14 | reverse complement strand
TGCCGACTACAAAGACACCATCCCCCACCTGTTTCACCACAACGCCCTTATCATTCTCGCCAACGGTGAGAAGGGGCGGATCGGTTCCCTCTCCAGCCGCTTCGAGCACTTCCACGAATGGAAACGGCTGGCCGAAGACCAAGAGGGCGTGGTGGATATGCAAACCCTGCTGATGGGGGTCTGCGCCAAGCCCACCTTGATGGATATTTTCGAGAACTTCATTGTCTTTGACAGTTGTTCGGGCCGCACCATCAAAATCGTGGCCAAAAACCACCAGTACCTCGGCGTCAACCAGGCCATGGAAGCGCTGAAGACCCGCAACGAACGAGGCGGCAAACTCGGCGTCTTTTGGCACACCCAGGGATCGGGCAAGAGCTATTCCATGGTGTTTTTCACACGCAAAGTCCACCGCAAACTCGGCGGCAACTTCACCTTTTTAATCTGCACCGACCGCGACGACCTCGACACCCAAATCTACAAAACCTTTGCCGGGTGCGGCCTCGTGGATCACGACCGCGACCCCTGCCGAGCCAGCAGCGGCCCTCACCTGCGCGAACTCCTCGACACCCACAAAGCCTACGTGTTCACCCTGGTACAGAAATTTAACCAGGAGGTAGACCCTAAGGATCCCTACAACGCCCGCGACGACATCATTGTGATCACCGATGAGGCCCACCGCACGCAATACGGGCTGTTTTCCCTCAATATGCGCAACGCCCTGCCCCAGGCCAGCTACCTGGGCTTTACGGGCACCCCCCTGTTTAAGGAAGACGAAATTACCCGCCGCGTCTTTGGCGACTATATCTCCACCTACGACTTCCAGCGAGCGGTAGACGATCAGGCCACCGTCCCCCTCTACTACGACTCTCGGGGCGAAAAACTGGGCATCGCCACCCCTGACCTAAACGAGCGCATCGCCCAAACCCTCGAAGCACTAGAACTGGACAATGCCGACCTCCAGCCGCGCCTCGAACGGGAGTTAAAGCGCGACTACCACATCATCACCGCCGACAAACGCCTCGAACAGGTCGCCAAAGACTTTGTCACCCACTACTCCACGGCCTGGGAAAGCGGCAAGGCGATGATGGTCTGCATCGACAAGCCCACCTGCGTCAAAATGCACGGGCTGATCACCCGCTTCTGGCAGGAGCGCATCGCAGAACTGGAATCCGCCCTCCCGTTCGCAGTAGATGAGCAGGACGAAGCTCCAGAGCGCCGCCAAATCGCCTGGATGAAAGAAACCATCGCCGCCGTTGTAGTAAGCGAGGAGCAGGGAGAAGTGGACAGGTTCCGCAAACTGGGCCTTGATATCGAACCCCATCGGCAGATCATCAAAAACGGCTTTGAACTGGGCGACGGCAAACGCATTGACCTGGAATCGGCCTTCAAAAAGCAGGAGCACCCCTTCAGAATCGCCATTGTCTGCGCCATGTGGCTCACGGGCTTTGATGTGCCCAGCCTCTCCCACCTCTACATCGACAAGCCACTGAAGGCCCACACCCTGATGCAGGCCATCGCCAGAGCCAACCGCGTCTTTGAGGGGAAAAATAACGGCCTGATCATCGACTACTGCGGCATTCTCAAAAATCTGCGGGAAGCCCTCGCCACCTTCGCCGGGAAGAAGGCGGTCGGCAACACTCCCACCAAGCTGAACCTGTTCGGCCTGACCACGCTCTCTCCCGCGGCTGCCCGCGGGCTGGCGGCCTTCCAGGGCGAGCTCGAGCTCGACGGCCTGACCGAGATC
>JALQST010000491.1 GCA_023264315.1 Nodosilinea sp. BSH.14 | reverse complement strand
AAATCGCGGGAGATGACGTACTGCCGCCAAGCCACAAACAGAGCCAAAAAGGCGATGAAAATTTGGCCCAAGGCTCCCAAAAAATCTCCCAATGCCCCCAGCACATCCCAGCGCAGGGTTAGCCCCCAAGTGAGGATGGCGCGGTTGATGCCGGTAATTCGCATCAGCCCAAATAGGCCAATCAACACGCTGGGAATGGAAATGACGAGGGATTGCTGTCGGGGGGATAGTTCCGCCAAAATCTCTGCAAAAACGGGCCACATCAACCGCAGGGAAACCGCAGTGGCCACCAGAGAACCCGCCAGGATCAGCCACACGCTATCGACAATCAGCCCCATAAAAATGACCGCTACGGCCACCAGCGTCACAGCATTGGCCGTAGCGAGGGGGCTGACTGGCACAGGGGGTGGGTCACTAACGGAGGTCGGATGATCCTCCCCTAGACTAGGGGAATTGGCAGACGAGGAGTCCGTTGGAACGGATGAGGTCGGTAACGGGTCGGCAGCGGAACGGTCGGGGCTCGTTCTACCTGGAGGAGCAGAGTTAGGCGGCACAGATGTCATGGGCAATCAAGATCGGGATCTGCTTGAGGACTGGTATGCAAGCCTATTTTTAGCGTATGTCTAACGGTATTTCACAGATCTACATTGATCTACCTCGGCGTTGGGGAATAGCTCTTGGCTTAGGTCATAGCCATCGGTTAGGCAGTGATCCCAAAAAGCTGTCCTTGATGGTTGGGCACTGGACCGCTAAACGGTGACAACCTCTCAGAAGACTTACTGGGCAAGGGGGTGTACGCTATCCATTGCATAATGGCTTTCTCTAAAGCCCTTGCTGAAAGGCTTTAACGGAGATCTGGTCAGTGTATTTTAGATGACTAACAGCTTATCCTCTTCAGATAGATAGAAAAACTAGTTCTTCGCAGATCAAGACTTTTGAGAAATTCTGAAGACTCAAATTGCATGATGCTGGACAAGGGGCTGAATCTCAGACTCGCCGGTTGAGGCTCCAGTCGTAGGGGAGATAGCGGACGGTGGCGGTTTTAGGCACCTGGGGATTGTATTGGGCCACGTAGGTGGCGATGGAGGGGGCGACCTTGAGGAAGTCGCCTTGGTACCACTGAAAGATTTTGCTGCAATAGAGGATATTCTGTTCGGCGTCGTAGCGCACCTTGTCAGGATTGTTCAGAAAACGCTGGGCATCGGTATCGAGCTGGGCTTCCACGATAGCGGGTAGGTAGGCTTCGTTGCGCAGGATGGGACAGCCCAGGGAGGCGCAGACCAGGGCAAAGTGGATGCGTGGATCACCAAAGATGGCGCGAAGTTTATGGTGCTCAATGCGGTTGAGGCTGAGGGTTTCGCCCTGGAGCTGATAGACGGGACGGCTGAGAAAGGCCAGTAACCCCAGCCAGTTAGGTAGACCCAAAATCCTGGGCCGAATGGAGGCGATGGGATAGCGCCACAGCACCTCCTGCACCATCAGCGCATTGTAGAGATTGAGCCAAAAGGCCAAGTGTTCCTCGGGGGGGAGATCCGCCACCGCCACGGTTTGCAATTCCGACAGCCAGTCGGTCAGCAGGGTCATGGATTCCTGCTGCCAGCGACTATAGTTGACCAAGCCCTGGTCATCCACGTAGGCTTGCAGCATAAAGTCCCAGGGGGCAAAGGTGAGCATAGGGCGGTCAGGAACTTTTGGGTAGAAAGGGGTTGTACACAATCTTACCGAACCCTCCAGCGAACCGATCCCAGGGTTCTGGGAGA
>JALQST010000490.1:256-1762 GCA_023264315.1 Nodosilinea sp. BSH.14 | reverse complement strand
GCAGGGCTTCCCGCAGGGGGGTGCGGCTCACCTGAAGCCACTCCGCCAGTTGGGTTTCGACTAGGCGATCGCCCGGGGGCACCTGCCCGGTGAGAATAGCCGAACGCAGCGCTTGATACACCTGCTCGTAGAGGGACTTACCACGGTGAATAGTTGGGGAGGAGGATAGAATCACGGAAATTCGGCAAGACGGGATCAGCGGACAGACCAAGGCCACGGTAGGAACGACGGGCATTTAAGGTCAAACGACCAGAGCCGTCATGATGGCCTGGGAAGACCGGATCATGAGCAGGCTTAGACCATTTTTAACCCGATCCGCCCCCGATGGGGGGTTAAAAATGATGAAACCTCTTTTTCTAAGGGCTAATCGCATCCTGTGCGACCAAATTCTGCGACCAAGTTCTGCCACGGCTCGACTTGAGCAAACGCCAACCCTCGGACAGACTATGATCTAAGCCACCCTCAAACCTCACCCAAAGTCCCTCTCCCCAAGGAAGAGGGACTTTGAGGCACTTCCGGCTTCCCTCTCCTACAAGGAGAGGGGCTGGGGGTGAGGTTCAGACGGTGATCCACATGGGTGAGCACACAGATTAGGTAGGGCGATGGCCAAGGATTGGGCAATCAGGCAATGGTGGCGGGGGGTGGCCCTGCTGGTGGCGGCGGTGATTTCCCTCCAGGGGATGGCCGGGGCCACCGTTGTATGGGCCGAGTTGGCTCGGTCAGGCCTGGGGCCGTTGCTGGGGATGGTGCTGCCGTCCCCGGTGTCTGAGGTCGTGGTTATGGACGCCAGTCTGCGCCCCTTCAATCTTCCCGTTGCCTTGGCTCCTCACCAGCGCTTAGTGATGGTGGATGCGCCCCCGGGTCAAGGGCTGAACGCTGTTGCCGCCGCCCTGCGGCCCTACCGCCACCTCTCGGCCCTCCACATCCTGGCCCACGGCCAGCCCGGGCACCTCTTCCTCGGCCAAACAGATATCAGCCGCGACTGGTTGCGGCAACATCCCAACGAGGTTGCCGCTTGGCAACGCGCCCTTCGCCCCCAGGCCGATCTGCTGATCTACGGCTGCGAGGTGGCCCAGGGGGAAGCGGGTACGGCTTGGCTGGAAACCTGGCGAGACCGCCTAGCGGTGGATGTGGCGGCATCCCAGCGGCCCATCGGCGGGCGGGCCTGGGGCGGCCATAACGAACTGGAAGAACGGCTTGGCGAGGTGGAAACGCCTCCCCTGGCGGGCCTGGGGGATTGGCCCCTCCTGCTGGCGCAAATCACCGTCACTTCCACCGCCGACCACGGCCCCGGCACCCTGCGGGAGGCCATCCTCCAGGCGAACCGCACCCCCGAGGATGACCGCATTTCCCTGGAATCTGTCAGCGGCACCCTTGCCCTAGAAGCGCCGCTGCCTGCCATCGCCGGAAACCTATTCCTGGTGGGCAATGACGACGATGTGCTAAGCGGCGAGCAGGCTCACCGGGTGCTGACCGTGAACCAGGGCGACGTGACCCTGCACAACC
>JALQST010000490.1:0-246 GCA_023264315.1 Nodosilinea sp. BSH.14 | reverse complement strand
GGGGGGGGGGGCTGGGGGGGGGGGGGGGGCGGGCTGTTAATCAACGATGGCAACGTTACCCTGGCCAACGTGCGATGTGTGGATAATCAGGCCGTGGGCGGCACCAGCATCCCCCGCCAGGAAGCCCAAGACACCGCCATTCGCCTCGAAAAACAGCGCTACACCCTCAACCGAGGGGCCATCGCCGGGGTCAACGGTATCGGCATTCACCAGGTGGGTTCCCTGCCCGTTGCCCCCCAGGGTTTG
>JALQST010000048.1 GCA_023264315.1 Nodosilinea sp. BSH.14 | reverse complement strand
CAATCGGTGTTGCGTGGTTTTGGGCAAACGCCGCATCAGAAAATATTTTGTTGTGACTCAGTGGCCAAACATCATGCACAATACCATTTGAGAGGTGCAATTAACAACGCATTTAAAGCAGCCATCGCTAGATATCCAGATCCTCTAGCTTCATTTTGGGGCCGTAGGTTTCGATGAACTCGCGGCGGGGGGCCACCCGGTCCCCCATCAGGATGGTGAAGATGCGGTCGGCCTCGGCGGCGTCCTCAATTTCCACCCGTTTCATGGTGCGAGTAGCCGGATCCATGGTGGTTTCCCAGAGTTGCTGGGGCATCATTTCACCCAAACCCTTAAACCGCTGCACGGTGTAGTTGGCGTTGGCTGGAAATTCGTTGGTAATGAGTTGTTGCAGTTCCCGCTCGTTGTAGCAGTACCAATGGTTGCGGCCCCGCTCCACTTTGTACAGCGGCGGACAGGCAATGTAGACATAGCCCTGATCCACCAGTTCCCGCTGGTAGCGATAGAAGAACGTCAACAACAGGGTACGAATGTGGGCACCATCAACATCGGCGTCGGTCATCAGGCAAATGCGGTGGTAACGCAACTGCGACATATCAAATTCTTCGCCCTTAATTCCGAGTCCTAAAGCGGTAATTAATGCTTGGATTTCGGTGTTTTTATAAATCTTGGCATCGTCAGTTTTTTCGATGTTCAGGATTTTGCCACGTAGAGGCAAAATAGCCTGAAAACGACGATCTCGGCCCTGCTTTGCACTCCCACCCGCAGAGTCGCCCTCGACGATGAAGATTTCTGATTCCCCCGGATCGCGGCTGCTGCAATCGGCTAGCTTACCGGGCAGGGTGGAGGATTCGAGCACCGACTTACGGCGTACCAGTTCCCGTGCCCGACGAGCCGCTTCAGCGGCGTTGAAGGCTTGGATGGCTTTTTCCAAAATGGAATCCGCCACGCCGGGATGGAAGTCCAGATACTCGGTCAGGGATTCCCCAACGAGGGAATCCACGATGCCACGCACCTCGGTGTTGCCCAGTTTGGTTTTGGTTTGGCCCTCAAATTCGGGGTCAGGCACCTTCACGGAAACAATCGCCGTCAGCCCCTCGCGGATGTTTTCCCCGGCTAGGTTAGACTCAGCATCCTTGCGCTTGTTGCGCTTGCGGGCAAAGTTGTTGAGGGTGCGGGTCAGTACTGCCTTCAGCCCCTCTAGGTGGGTGCCGCCGTCGATGGTGCGGATGTTGTTGGCAAAGCCCAGCAGGTTGTCGGAGTAGGCGTCTACGCACCATTGCAGCGCTGCTTCCACCTGGACCCCGTCGCGCTCAGCGGAAATGTGGATGATTTCGTCGTGAATAGGCTGCTTATCGTTGTTGATGTAGGCGACATACTCGGTGATGCCCCCTGCATAGTGGTAGGTGGAAACCTTGGGTTCGTCAGACTTCAGCAGGTCTAGGCGGTAGTCAGTGAAGACGATTTCGATGCCCGCATTGAGGTAGGCCAATTCTCGCAGCCGTCCGGCCAGGGTGTTGTAGTCGAACTCGATCCCGGTGGTGAAAATTTGGGTATCGGGCAAAAAGGACACCGAGGTGCCGCGCCGCTTTTCGGTCAGCGGTGTGACGACCAACTCGCCCATGGGCACGCCCCGTGCGTAGCGCTGTTTGTGGGCCTTGCCCTCGCGCCACACGGTTACTTCCACCCACTCGGATAGGGCGTTGACCACGGAAATCCCCACCCCGTGGAGACCGCCAGACACCTTGTAGCCGCCACCGCCAAACTTGCCTCCGGCGTGGAGCACCGTCATCACCGTTTCTAGGGCCGACTTGCCCGTGCGGAGGTGAATGTCGGTGGGAATGCCGCGCCCGTCGTCGGTGACGGTGACGGAGCCATCGGCATTGAGGGAAATATCGATGCGCTGACAGTGCCCCGCCAGCGCCTCATCGACGGAGTTATCGACCACCTCGTACACTAGATGGTGGAGGCCACGCGGCCCCGTGCTGCCAATGTACATCCCTGGACGCTTACGGACAGGTTCAAGCCCCTCTAGTACTTGAATCTGGTCGGCACCGTAATCGGTTGTCATTCGGGTACGCTCCAAAGGTGGGCTTGATGTTGAGCTTATGATTGGGCCTGAACGGGCTTATAAGCGACCTGCCAAACAGACAGGCCGAAACGCCCTAAAATTATAGCACAAACCTGTCCCAGAGGATTCTAAGGCAGACTGAGATGCAGATTAATCTGGGGATGGAACCCACGGAATTTTCGCTTCTAGAAGCTAGCCTATTGGAGAAAAGCTGCGATAAGCCAAATGTACCATTTTTGCTGGTAATGGGCGGCGCAACCGCCACGGGAAAATCCGGGTTGGCGATGGCCTTGGCCGAACGGCTGAATGGCGTCATTCTCAGCGCCGATTCCCGCCAAGTCTATCGAGAGTTTGACATCGGCACCGCCAAACCGTCCCAGGCCGATCAAAACCTTGTGCCCCACTATTTAATTGACCTCTGCGACCCCACCGAAACCCTGACCTTGGCGGAGTATCAGCGGCAGGCCCAGGGCTTGATTCGCCAGGTTCACCAAGCCGGGAAAGCCGTCCCCCTGCTGGTCGGCGGTACCGGACTCTATATTGATGCCGTTGTTAAAGGGCTAAAAATTCCCCCGGTGGCCCCCCAGCCCGCCCTGCGTCAGCAGATCAGCGACCTC
The DNA here is from genome assembly GCA_023264315.1 of Nodosilinea sp. BSH.14. Lineage (GTDB taxonomy): Bacteria > Cyanobacteriota > Cyanobacteriia > Phormidesmidales > Phormidesmidaceae > Nodosilinea. The sequence goes on along the minus strand of JALQST010000048.1, from coordinate 9,724 downwards.
GGCCAGCCCCACGCCTACGCCCTGCTGCAATCCCTGGATCCCGTTGCTGCCCAGCGCATCCACTCCAACGACGCCGTCCGCACCGTACGCGTTTTGGAAATTTTCTACGTCACCGGGCAAGTGCCCTCGACCCTGCAAGGGGAAAATCCGCCCGATTACCCGATTCTGTACCTAGGGCTGGATGGCGACCATGAGACTCTGCATCGCCGCATTGCCCAACGTGCTCATCAGATGATCGGCCTAGGTCTGGTGGAGGAAGTGACCCACTTAGTCGAAAAATACGGGGCAGACCTACCCCTGCTGCAAACCCTGGGCTATGCCGAAATGTTGCCTTACTTACGGGGTGATATTTCCCTAGATGCCGCCATTGATGACATCATTCTCCACACTCGCCAGTTCGCCAAACGCCAGCGCACCTGGTTTCGCAATCGCGCCACGGTTCAATGGTTTGAGGCAGGGGCACCGAATGTCGTCGATCTCGTTTGGGACTGGCTGCGCCAGGAAATCCATGCCCTATCCTCGGCACCGTAGCTCTGTCGCTTGGCATGGGTTCGGCTTGCCATCCTAGCGGCGGGCATGGCCTTCCATGGGCCGCTTCGGCCCGGAGAATCCGGTGAGGGAATAGGTGCGGGGATGGTGCTGCGCCGCGTTCCCAAGGACGTTACCGTGGCATATTGTTAGCCTAGGTGAAATGTTCCGCCATGGGCCTCCCCAAATCCAAGCCATCCCGTATAGTTTTAGAATCTGTAGCGTTTTAGAAATTGTCGATGGGGGACGCCCAGATGGCCATTTTTGGCCCATCCTTGGGCAACCTAAACCGTAGTCCGGGTGCTGATTACTCCGCCCACCGCTGACCCGGATTGTATCTTCATCGTGCCTTCATCACGGAGAACTATTTCCATGGCTGAGCCATCCAACATTCCGGCCAATCCTAATACGCCCCCGCGTCCGGCAGCGCCTCCGCCTGGACAACGCCCCCCAGCCCCGCCTCCACCCCAAGGGCAGCGCCCCCCGACTCCCCCCGCTCAGGGACAGCGCCCCCCAGCTTCGGCGGCCCAAGGGCAGCGCCCCCCAGCCCCCCTGGGCCAACAGCGGCCCCCAGTTCCGGCAGGCCATCGTCCCGCTGGCCCACCCCCCGTGCCCACCGCCGCTGAAAGTATCAAGGTGGGCGGTAGCCCAACCCTAGAGCAGATCGTGCGGGAAGCCTTCGACAAGGGTTTTTCGGATATTCACTTGGGGGTGGGGGAAGTGCCCCGCTACCGGGAACGGGGGGAAATTACCCCGACGGAATATCCCGTGACCGACGAAGCGACCTTCTATAACTGGCTCTCGGAAATTTTGCGGCCTGACCAAATCCAAGAGTTTCGCCAAACCCTAGACTTTGACGGAGCTGCCCAGTACGACTTCACCCGGATCCGGATCAACATTTTTGACTCCCTGCGCGGCCCCGCCATGGTGCTGCGACTGATCCCGGTGAAGATTCTCACCCTAGAACAACTGGGCTTTACGGGCATCTTTAAGGAAGTCTGCCACTACCACAAGGGCCTGATTCTGGTGACGGGGCCGACGGGTTCCGGGAAATCCACCACTATGGCGGCGATGATTGACTACATCAACAGCGAAATGCCGAAGCACATCATCACCATTGAAGACCCGGTGGAATTTGTCCACACCAGTAAGCGATCCCTGGTGAAACAGCGGGAGGTGGGGATGCATACCCACAAGTTTGACAACGCCCTGAAAGCCTCCCTGCGGGAAGACCCGGATATCATTCTGGTGGGGGAAATGCGGGATAAGGAAACGGTGAACACCGCCCTCAAAGCCGCCCAAACCGGACACTTGGTGATGGGAACCCTGCACACCAACAGCGCTGTGAAGACGGTGGAACGGATCCTCAACCTCTATGAACCTGAACAACAGGCCCCGATTCGGGTATCCCTGGCGGAATCCCTAATCGCGGTGATTGCCCAGGGTCTGTGCCGCACCACCGACGGCAAACGGGCTGCCTTCCACGACATCCTGATCAACACCGACGCCATTAAGGACTACATCCTGCAAGGTAAGCTGGATGAGGTGGAAGCGCTGATTCCCAAGTGTACCTTCGACGGCATGTGCACCATGAACCAGTCCCTCTACGCCCTCTATGAATCTGGGCGGATTACCGAGGAAACCGCTTTGGAAATGGCTCCGAAGCAAAACGAAATGGCCCAAATGCTGCGGGGTCGTGTCTAAGCCGTCCCCCGATCCCGCTGCCGCCGCCAGTTTTAAGGGGCTCGCCCTCTTCACCCCTGGCGGCGATTGCGTTTACTGCATCGACCAGCGGAAGCATAACCACTGGCACCTGGATCTCTGTGCGGCGCTGCAAACCTCCCTGGGGCTTGCTGATCCGCCCTACTTTTTGCTGCCCTGCTTCACCGCCACGGTGGATCGCTGGATGGATCCTACCAGCCATGAAATCATCACCGTGGCGGAGGCCTACCCCCGGGCTCTGCGCTTTCAAACCCTGCTCAATGTCCTGTTCAACACCGACGATCTAGTCTGGCAGCCCAACTATAGCCACCACGAAGACTGCTCTGTGTGGGTGATCGAGTCCTACCGCACCACCTTTCCCCAACTGTGGGAACGGCACAACCTGGTGATGCGGGTGGAGGCCACCTGGGTGAATCCGCTGGGTCTCAGCACTGCCCCCAATATCGGGGACGATCCCTTGGAAGCCGAAGCTACCGACCCCAGCGATGAGATTCCCCATCTGTTCAAACTGTTTGTTAGTGGGGCCGACACCGCCGCCACGGAACAGATGCTGCGGGTGTTGCGTAATACCCTAGAGGCCACCCTCTCCAGCCCCTACACCCTCCACCTGATCGACGTGCTCACCCAGCCCGACCAGGCCGAGGCCGACCTCATCACCGCTACCCCCACCCTGATTCGGGTGTCGCCGTCGCCGGTACGCCGCATTGTGGGTCAATGGCCCAGCGCCCAACAACTTCGGGATCTTCTGGGCTAAATCCAGCCATCCCCGGGGACCATGACAAACATCCTCCGCTGACCGAAATCAACGGAGGATGTTTGAACGGGTCTACCGCAACGCCGTCTTACCTCAGCCTTCGACCTGGAAAAACCAGGTGGGTGCCTGGGCGTCAGGCTTAAAGTTTCCAGGTACAGGCCCGGTCTACTGCCGCCGACACAACTCAGCTCCCGTTGAGAAGAAATATAGATCGTAAAACATTGTTGGTAGTCACCAACGTCGTAGTAGACCTTGCCCCATCATAGCGAACCGTTGGCGTTTCGGAAATGCCGGGAGGTCGTTGGGCCGGGGAGGATCTGACCAACAACGACAAAAAAGAGCAGGCTTAAACGTCCTGCTCCTAGGGGAAAACCCGTCATGCTAAAAATCTATCTAGCGAGTAGCGGCACCAACGGACATGTCCTCTTCCTCGCCAAGTAGTGCCCGTAGGCTGGGGAACAAGAAGTGGTTTTCCTCGACATACTGGGCTCCGAAGAGACCTTTTTCAGCCCAGAAGTACCGATCCGTCGTGTGCTCGTTCCGTTTCACAAGGAGCAGTGCCGGAGGGGCGATGCCTTCCGAGTGGATGAAGTTCCGAGCCGCTGTGACCGGTTTTTCATTCCCACTCTCGATACTATACTGAGGAACAGCCTCTAGAATCCGGCGACCTTCCAATCGACGACGACTCTTACGTTTGCGTCTCCTTGCCAAGTTGCCTACCTCCCTCTCTGTAGCTATTTGGATGTAGTTTTGATTACAAATTATTGAACCAGGATAAGTATATAGGCTTGAAATGAGAATTTCAACTTCTCTTAAAAGTTGCAGCAGTGCTGCTGTAGCCCTCATGTGGTAAGGCGTTGGGGCATGAAGACCCCGATCAGCCTTGAACAGAACTGTTAAAAATTTGACAAAACTTTAATTTTTCTCTCGTCATACTCTTTCGTTGGGTCAAAACGATGGCCTTTGCCAGCCCCGAATTTCTTACCCTTTGCCAGTCGCAGGTGCTGCTGCTGACCCAGGCCCTGGGTGCGAGTTCGACGGTGATGTATCTGGCTGAACAGGTTGATCAGGCCGCTGGGCTGTCCCTGGTGCCTCTGGTGGCCTATCCTGACGTTGAAAATCCTTGGGCGGGGCTATCGGAGGCCCTGGAAACCATGGCCCATGGCGGAGAAACTGGATCCACCGATTCGGTGTCGGCGACCCAACCGCCCGCCCCCACCCGTTCCGAGGCCGCCGTCGATGCGCCCTACCTGGAGCTTGGGACGGCGGCATCGGTGCCCCAACGGCCCCGCCCGGAGGCTGCGCCCAGTCCTCCCCTGGTGCTGCCCTTAATGCATGAGGGGGTGGCCCTGGGGATGTTGGTGAGCCATCGCCCGGATCGTACCTGGAGCCGGGAGGAACGACAGCAGGCGGAACAGGTGGCCAAAACCCTTTCCCTAGGCTGGATTTTGGATCAGCGGGGACAGTGGCTTCAGCACCAGGTACAGCAACACCGCCTAACCCAGGCAACCCAGTCGGAGACCTTTCACGATTTGCTGCACCAGTTTCGCAATCCCCTCACGGCGCTGCAAACCTTTGGTCGGCTCTTGGTGAAGCGGATTCCGGAGGGCGACCCCAACCAGCCCATCGCTGAAGGCATTGTGCGCGAAAGCCGGCGGCTGCAAGATTTGGCCCAAACCTTCGATGAGGCCCTGACCCAGGGAGACGCCGATCTCCAAGCTGAGACCCCGCCGGGGCCGCGAGTGCTGGGGCTGTTCCCGCCAACGGCGGCGGGGCTGCTGCCCGAATCCGAAGTCCTGGATTCTGCCCAGTTGGCGGAACTTTCTCCAGGGGGAACGCGGTGGGGCCGTCCCCTCCAGCGGGTGGCTGGGTCGTGGGTGAATCAAGTGACGCCCCTGCTGCAATCTGCCGCCGCCATTGCCCAGGAGCGGGGGCTGCACCTGGTGGAACAACTACCCCCCGACCTGCCAGAAGTGTGGATGGATCCTAAAGCCCTGGCCGAAGTCCTGAGCAACCTGCTCGACAATGCCCTGAAATATGCCCCCGCTGGATCCAGTATTTGGGTGGTGGCGGGCCTCAGCCAAGGGGTGGCGGGCCAAACCTTCCAGGGGCTGGCTGTGGGAGATACGGGCCAAGGGATTCCCTTAGGGGATCAGAATCGTCTGTTTGAGCGCCATTTTCGTGGTGTTCAGGCCCAGGGGGATATTCCTGGCACGGGCCTCGGGCTGGCCATTGCCAAGGAACTGATGGAGGAGATGGGGGGCTATCTCGATTTAATTAGCCCTGTGCCCCAAGACTATCAGCGGGTGCTGGCGAGGGTGATCGATCCTGCGACAACCTTCCAGGGGCCAGGGGTGTGTTTCATTGCTTGGCTGGCCCAGGTGCCCTAAACCTAGCCCGTTGACCCCCGATATCCGTGGGCGAAACCTCCTCATCGCGACCATCCCCCATTCCCGCCGACCCTCTCTAACTCCCACCCCCCGAATCCCGACTCCCGACGTACTAAAGTGGATCAGTAACCCTAACCCTGCTTGCCTTCCCTGTCGCCATGGCCACCTCTTCCCCCACGCCGCTGTCCAATGCTGTGCCCGTTGATCGGATTCGCTACAACGACCAGGGCTTGGTGCCCGCTATTGTGCAAGACCACTTGGACGGTACGGTGTTGATGATGGCTTGGATGAATGCGGAATCGCTGCAAAAAACCCTAGAAACGGGGGAAACCTGGTTTTGGAGTCGATCCCGGCAAGAATTTTGGCATAAGGGATCCACCTCTGGCCATGTGCAGCGGGTGCAGTCCATCCGCTACGACTGCGACAGCGATGCCCTGCTGGTGACGGTGGATCAGATGGGCGATGTGGCCTGCCACACGGGGGAACGGAGTTGTTTCCACCAAGTGGGCGAGGGCAAGGTGGCCCCCCCGGCGGATATGCTGTCCCAGGTGTTTAGCGTTGTCTGTGATCGGCGAGACCACCCCAACCCCGACTCCTACACCTGCAAACTGCTGGCCGGGGGCGATAACAAAATTCTCAAGAAAATTGGCGAAGAGGCCGCCGAAGTGGTGATGGCCTGCAAGGATGACGACCCTGCCGCCATTGCCGGAGAAGTGGCCGATCTGTTCTACCACACCCTCGTGGCCCTGGCCCACCACGGCGTCGATATCAAGGATGTTTACCGCAAACTCCAGGAACGCCGACGGGGCACTGGTTTGCTAGGCGTTGACAGGTAGAATGATGGTAGTGAAACTACGTCATTTATGCCAAGACTCGGGATGGCCTGTAACTTAACAGACCAGTGCCCCGGCCACCGGGAGATTGTATGTGGGTATTCGGGATCGTCTGCGTCCGGTGAGCGCGAACGTTAGCTGGCTCCGTTTTTTGCACGGGACATACAGAGCGGCTATCTGCTTTGAATTTTGAGCTTTGAATTTCCAACCACCCTAAAAAACCGTGCCATCGCTAGCCAGGGTAATTGGTGGCCCACCGTGGGGACGCTTTTCGGCGGCGAGGGCGCGTCCTGCGGCCCAGGTGCCGCCTTGCAGAATTTTTACCAGGGGCAATTTGGTAGCGGTTTGGTGCAGTTGTTGACGCAGGAGATCCGCCAGGTCATCCAGCAGGCAGAGGGTGAGGGATCGCCATTCCACGATGAGGGGCGAGTTGGGGGGATGGGCCGTCTCTAAGTCCATTGGGTCTTTGAGGCTGAGGACGCCGCTGTCGATGAACAGTCCGCCGTTGCGATATTCCGCCAGCCCGGTGAGCTGTTCCCAGTCGGTGATGGTGAGGCCCAGGTCTTGCATCGGTTCCAGCAGGGAATAGGTGAGCCACTGGGAAAGTTTGTGAAAGGGGACAAGCTGGCTCCCCAGCCCCGTATCCGGCAGTTGGGGATGGAGCCACACGTCGCCCAGGTTGACGCCGTTTAGGATCGTGCGACCGGGCCAGATGGAGCCTAACCCTTGTAAAACGGTGTTGAGTACTGTGACTGCCGAGAGAGTCTGATTTTGGGCCTGATTCAGCCAATAATCCACCAGGTTTCCAGGCCGGGGATTCGTTTTGCCGAAGAGGTGGGGTTGTTGTTGCAGGGCTTGGCCAAGGGTTTGCAGTAGCGACACTCGACCCGCTAGGCCCAACAGCGGGTTTTCGGGACGGACTTGAAAAGCGTCACCGAGTCGTTCGGGCGTAAGTTGACTGAGGCCGAGGGCGTCCGCTTGCCAAGGGTGATCGGCCTGACTGGAAAAAAGCCCCTGCCCAAAGCTGTGAAAACTGGCGATGGCTAAGCCTTCCGACCGTTGGAAGACTTTCCCTGTGCCTGGTTCAGCATAGCGCCAGGTGGCCCCAGCCCCGGCATCGAGCAGCACACTCGTCACCGCCAGATCGATTTTGATCCGCGCTTGTTCGAGGGGATCGATCTGGGATAAGCCAGGTTCCAGGGTCGCCAAGCGGGACACGCCATCCACCTCAAAATGTCGCCAGCGAGAATGGAAGGGTACATTTCCTTGGGGATAGGCCCGATCCATCAACCGCCGTACATAGTCTGCCGCTGCGGGTAGGGCGTCTGGGTGTAATCGACAATGGCGTAGCTGATCCGCCTCGGCCAGGGCATAGAGCATCCGGCAGCGCTCCCGGATGGCCTGGGGACTTTGCAGATAGGCGACGACCTCGGCGGGTTGGGTTAGATCGGTTTTGGGTAGAGGGGCGGTGTTTTCGGTGGCGGTTTGCATCAATACCGTCCTTAGGCGCAATAACGATTCTCGTGGCCCACCCTGCGGGAAGCAAGCTACACCCCCAGCCCCTCTCCCAGGGGTGAGAGGGGAGCCGGAAGGTGAAATCTGCCTATTCTGACAACCCCCGGCCCTTCACCTGGGCGAGGCTTTCCTCGGTGAGCACTCCGGTATTTGTATAGTAGCCCGCCGCTTTTTTGGCCTCAATTTCCACCTGGGCATCGGGGGGAATCAGTTCCGGCGGGATGGGCACGCGGGTGACGATGTCGATGCCGGAGCGCACCACGGCGTTGTACTTCATGTCGCTCATGGAGATGAAGCGGTCGATGCGAGTGATGCCCAGCCAGTGCAGCACGTCGGGCATCAGCTCTTGGAAGCGCATATCCTGCACCCCGGCCACGCATTCGGTGCGGGCAAAGTAGGCATCGGCGCGGTCGCCGCCCTCCTGGCGCTTGCGGGCGTTGTAGACCAGGAATTTGGTCACTTCCCCCAGGGCGCGGCCTTCTTTGCGGAAGTAGACGATCAGCCCTGCGCCGCCTTGCTGGGCGGTTTGCACACATTCCTCAATGCCGTGGACGAGGTAGGGGCGGCAGGTGCAAATGTCGGAACCAAACACATCGGAGCCGTTGCATTCGTCGTGGACGCGCACGGTCAGCGGTCGGCTGGGGTCGGTGATGGCCGCGATATCCCCCAAAAAGTACAGGGTGATGCCGCCGATGGGGGGCAAAAACACCTTCACATCTGGGCGCGTCACTAGTTCTGGGAACATGCCCCCGGTTTGCTCAAACAGGGCATAGCGCAGGTCGTCTTCGCTCACCCCTAGGCGCTGGGCCACGCCGGATAAATACCACACGGGTTCTACAGCGGCCTTCGTCACCACTAGGTCGCCCCCCGGCTTCATAATCTGGCCATCCTCCACCAGTCGCCCCTGGCGCACCGCCTCGTTGAGTTCCGGCATTTGAATGTGGGCGCGGGTGATGGCGATGGTGGGCCGAATGTCGATGCCCTGCTCCAGCAAGGGCTGATACACCTCCCCCACCATGGCCCCAAAGGGATCGAGGGAGACAATCTTACTGGGGTCGGCCCAGCTAGGATGGGGGCCAATGGCTACCGCTGGGGCGGTATTGGTCAGGTCGGGCCGATGGTCGGGCTGGAGCACGCCACTGGCCACCGCCAAAGCTCGATAGACTGCATAGGAGCCGGAATGGGTGCCAATCACATTGCGCTGGCTGGGGTCGCTGACGGTCGCCACAATCGGGCCACGCTTCAGCGGATCGGCCTCGCCCCAGTGGATCGGTAGCCCCCGCTGCCCCGAACGGCTAGGGTGCGACGTGAGGACAATGTGGCGACGTTTGTGCCTGGTCCAAGCGTTTTCCTCTGGGGTGGGAACGTTTGACCTGGGAACGTTGACAGCGGCGGCACCATTTAGCTCGACCATAGATACCTCGTTTTAAACCAGCAGTTCAAAGACTGAAGCCAACTAATGTCGCACACCTCGCCCAAGGAAAAAAGCTCATCCGCAACAGATGGCCACAATGCTTTCCGGCGGCAGTTTCGGGTGGAGTGCGTTAGACTCCGTCGTAACGGGTCAAAGCTTTAGAAGGTACAGAATACGCTGCACTAACCCATCCTCAGTAGATCACAAACTTGCTCGATTGCGCTGATCTGGCCCTCACCCTAAATCCCTCTCCCACGCTGGGAGAGGGACTTTGAGGGGCGTTCTAGCTCCCCTCTCCCTCCTGGGGAGGGGCTGGGGGTAAGGGCTGCGGGGTCTTTGCGATCCACTGAGCCTGGGCAGACAATGAGGGCAAAATTGCTCGTTTTTAGCCTGAGAAAATGTCGAATGTGCTCTCCACACCGCTGTGAATTGAGTCTTGGAGTTGACAATTTCGGGGGTAGTACTTTATGCTTCATATATCAACCCTATAGGTTTTTCATCCTTTGAAGGCTCTAAAAGGCTCAGACCTTGAGTGTTTCAGGCTGGAAAGCCAGGGCACGCATAACCG
>JALQST010000489.1 GCA_023264315.1 Nodosilinea sp. BSH.14 | reverse complement strand
CTCTTTCCGGCTTCCGGGCTGAGCCGTCAACATCATCCAACGCGACTTGAGCGGTATTTAGACGCACCTCTCTAATCCCGTGGACAGTGGCACACTAGAAACCGACGCCCACGCTGTGAAGGTTTTGTAATGGCTATTGACGATTCCCTGCTAGAGCTAACTTTTAGCGGTGCCAACCTGTTTGTGCTGCCCTTTTGGACGCTGATGGTGCTGGTGCCCAATGCCAAACTCACCCGCAAGATTATGGCCTCCCTGTGGCCCATTGCGGCTTTGGCAAGTCTGTACCTCTTCCTCTTTGTGGCCAGCTTTGGCAACGTGGAGGGTATCGAAGCTTTTTCCGACCCCAACCTGAAGCTGGCGGACTTGGCCAACCTCTTTGCCATTCCCTTCGTCACCGCCACGGGTTGGGTGCACTACCTCGCCTTCGACCTGTTCGTGGGCCGCTGGATTTACCTCCAAGGTCAGGAAACCGGCGTTTTTACCCGCCACTCCCTGGCGCTGACCCTGTTTGCGGGGCCGATGGGCTTGTTGTCTCACCTCGTCACCACCGCCATCTGGCAGCGTTTGGCCAAACCTAGCCCCGACCAGCCGACCCCGGATGCGGCGGCCTAGGGGTTGGGTCTGTAGCTAGGCGGTTCTGTGGTGGATAGGTTGGATCAGAGCCAGACGCCCTTTCTCAGCGCCCTGCGCCACTGTGCCCAGCGGCCCCAGGCGGCGTTCTATGCGCCGGGGCATAAGCGGGGGCAAGGAGCCCCCGTTCGGTTGCGGGAACTGCTGGGAGAGGGGGCGCTGCGGGCAGATTTGCCGGAACTGACAGAACTGGATAATTTATTTGCACCGGAGGGAGTGATTTTCCAGGCCCAAACCCTGGCAGCGGAAGCCTTTGGGGCAGAGCAAACCTGGTTCTTGGCCAATGGGTCTACCTGTGGCCTAGAGGCGGCAATTTTGGCGGTCTGCGACCCCCAGGACAAAATCCTGGTGCCGCGCAATGTGCATCGGTCGGTTGTGGCGGGGCTGGTGCTGGCGGGGGCGCGGCCCGTGTTTATGGAGCCGGAGTACTCCCCAGCCTTGGGTTTGGCCCTGGGCATTCCGGCGGAAACGGTCGCCGCCGCCCTGGCCCACCATCCAGACATCAAGGCGGTGCTGGTGGTCTCGCCCACCTACCACGGTATCGGCTCTGATCTAGAGGCCATTGCCGCCATCGCCCACGCCCACGGTATTCCGCTCTTGGTAGACGAAGCCCACGGCCCCCACGTTGCCTTTCATCCGGCCCTGCCCACCCCCGCCCTGCGCCAGGGGGCCGATTTAGTGGTGCAGTCTACCCACAAGGTGCTGGCCGCCCTCAGTCAAGCATCCATGCTCCATGTGCAAGGGAACCGCATTAACCGAGATCGCCTGCACGCGGCCCTGCAACTCACCCAGTCCACCAGCCCTAATTCCCTGCTGCTGGCGTCCTTGGATGCGGCCCGTCACCAAATGGCCACCGAGGGCGAAGCGTTGCTGTCCGACACCCTGGCCCTAGCCCAAACTCTGCGGGAACGGCTGGATGCGCTACCGGGGCTGCGGGTGATTTCCCCCCAGGATGTCAGTCCCTATGCCAGCGTCCGGGATCTGGACACGACCCGCATTACCGTAGATGTAGCGGATTTGGGCATCACCGGGCTGGAGGCCGACGAAATTCTTAATGACACCCTAGGCGTCACCGTGGAGTTGCCGGAATTGCGCCACCTCACCCTGATCGTTAGCTTGGGCAACACCGCTGCCGATGTGGGGCATTG
>JALQST010000488.1 GCA_023264315.1 Nodosilinea sp. BSH.14 | reverse complement strand
TGGGAGGTGGTGCCCAGATTCCGGAGATCGTAGTAGATCCGATTCAAGAAGCTATCCAGGGTGCGGCGCATCGCCTCTTCGTTGGCCTCTCCCTCAGCCGTCTGCACCTGGGCAAAGGCGGCATTAACCAGGGCGTTAACCTTCCAGCCGTAGAGACCACGGGTGCTTTGGGGTTCAATCACCGGAACCACTTGACCCGAAAACAGTTTGATGGTGCGTCCCGTTAAGAGACCCGGAATACTAACCCGTTCGATGTAGTTATCGCTGCTTTCAGGTTGAATTTGCCCCGCTAGCAGTTCCTGTAGAGCTAAGTAGGCTTCGCGGGCAAAGGGGCCTTTGGGCTCAATGGCATAGACCGGGGTCAATTCAATATTCAGGGTCCAAATCAATGAGCGAGCTTCAGAAATATCGCTGGCCAGGTAATCCGCCATTTGACGGGCATCGTAGGGGTTGGCAGGCACCATCGTGCCGCTTCCTAGGTCAAAGGGGGGCATTAATTGCTTGAAGGTATCGCGGCGAGCCTCAGATCCAAAGTCGTAGCCGAGGGTACCCAGGGCATAGACCAATTGGCTAGAGGCGAGATCGCTAGGCGCTTGGCTGGGAGTTACTTGATGGGTTGTCATGGGAGAATTTGGGTTAGAGATAGATGGATGGACAAGGGTGGTCGCTGCCTCAAGGGCAACGTCCGGCTCGGACGTGCTTGTGGTCACAAACCTTTCGGCTTGAGGCTCCGTAGGAGCGCTAGTGGTGACTCCTGGGGAGGCTACCACTGCTGTTCCACCACAACCGCAGCCACCAGACGCTTCAATACCAGAGGCTGCCAAGGCAGTCAGTTCATCAGACATGGGATCTCCTGTGAGTAAAGTGAATGCTCCAGGTAGGTTCAACCTACCTGCTAGACATCGGCGAGTGCCCTCAGGGATATCGACATCGCAGGGTAGAGCACTCTGTAACAACAGTTGGCGAACTTTTTGGGGGTCGGGAATCTCCCCCCGACGCTCTTGTTCAGTTAGCAACAATGCAACTGCACCAGAAACAATAGGGGTAGCAAAGCTTGTCCCGCTAAGGTGCTCTGTACCACCACCGGGTTTAGCTCCAAGAATGTTTTGGCCAGGGGCCAAAATACCCTGCTGCTGATAGGTGATGCCCCAATTGCTAAAGTCCAAGGGATGCCCACGGGCATCCATCGCCCCAACAGCCAAGACATTGGGCATGGCAGCGGGTACATGTAAGCAATCGCAGCCATTATTTCCCGCTGCCGCCACAATTAAAATATTTTTTTCTTGGCAGAGGCGTACGGCATTTGCCAGCCAACCATCGGACTCCCCAGCATCGGTCAGTTGACCACCACTGATATTAATCACCTGGGCTCCGGCATTCGCCGCCTGCTCAATGGCTCGCGCCATATCTAACTGCGTAGCACTGTTTCGCTCATCCGAAAAGATAGGCACTATCAGCCCTCGACACTGAGGCGCAATCCCTGCAATACCGCTACCGGGCTGGCCAAAGATAATGCTGGCAACGTGGGTTCCATGGCTAGACATCTGGCCATCTGAACGCACCGCATCAGGCACAAGCGTTGGTAAGGCAGTGAGATTGGATCCTTCAAAGCATGGATGACTCAAATCAACCGGGCCATCTAAAACAGCGATTGTGATCATTTCTGACGAGATGAAGAGTTCATGATGTCAATCTTGGCAAAGTGCGAGATATTGTCAAATCTGGTGTATGGCTAGGAACTAGGCGGCGTCCTGCATCTGGGTCATATCGGGGTTGTCAT
>JALQST010000487.1 GCA_023264315.1 Nodosilinea sp. BSH.14 | reverse complement strand
CGAACACACGGGCGGCACAGGGTAACAGTCAGCACAAAAGGGCAAGGGGGGACGAGAGACCATGGGACTCGGGGTTCCAGCGTTGCAATAGTATAGGGGTACCTCGCTTAATTGTGGCCGGCGGCTGCGCCGCCGGCCACAACCCTGATTCTGCCGTGGACACCGGGGTAGAAATTGGAATTTTTCGAGGTGCCCTAGCGTCAAAACACAGAACCCCCCGCACAAAAGCAATGCCTGCGCGGGGGGTTCACGGTTATAACCCTATGCCGATCGGGAACGTCGCCCTAGGGCGCCAGGGCATTCCCCCGCAGCAGGCTACCCACCGTCTTAGCCGTCAGCTTCAACTGGGTCAGGGGAGCCATGGGCACCACCGTCTTGTAGAGATAGCTGTCAAAGGTGAGCTGTTGCACATCCAGATCGTCGCACATCTCCACAAATGCCTCGCGGGTGGCATCGGAGCGATAGAAGATCGTTTGCAGCACATCCAGCACCTTGTAGGTGAGGCCATACTTACGATCCCAACGCTTGAGATAGAGTTTCAGGTCCCGCTCCGTGGGAACCTTCGCGCCATTTTCAGAAATTTCAACGATCGTCTCGGCACACATCCGGCCCGACTTCGCTGCAAAGTAAATCCCCTCACCGGAGGACTTGGTCACATAGCCGGCAGCATCACCCACCAGGGCAACCCGACCGACAACGCGACGGGGGCGGGGATGCTCGGGAATGGGGTGAGCTTCCACCTTGATAATCTTGCCGCCTTCCAAGCGCTTCGCAGCCCGTGCCCGAATTCCCGCTTGGTACTTCTTAATCTCGGGACGGTTGATCACCGTACCGGTGCCCACGGCCACGTGGTCGTACTTGGGGAAAACCCAGGCGTAGAAGTCGGGGGAGACATCGTCGCCCACGTACATTTCGGCCAAATCTTCGTAGTAGTCCATTTGGCCCTCGGGCAGACGAATCCGCTCTTGGAAGGCAATGGCATAGTTGTAGTCACCGGCATCGATCGCCTTGGCAACCCGGGAGTTGGCCCCGTCGGCTCCCACCACCAGGTCCACCTGGAGGGTCTTGGCCACACCGGAGATACTGCCATCGGAGTGATCGGCGTAGTGGAGCGTGTAGGGATCGGTGCTGTTGGTGGGGAGTTCTAGCTTATGAACGGTGCCGTTGATGAGCTTGGCTCCCAACTTGGCAGCCCGATCGCGCAGGAACCCGTCTAACACTTCCCGACGGCACATGCCGATGTACTCATCTTCTTTCCGAATAAAGATGTCCACTTCCCGGTTAGAGGGAGAGATCATCTTCATCTTGCGCACCCGGCGATCGATAATGCTTTGGGGAATGTCAAATTCGCCCACCATACACAGGGGAATAGCGCCGCCACAGGGCTTAGCATTATCGAGCTTGCGCTCAAACAAATAGGTTTCGATACCTGCTTTTGCCAGGGTTTCAGCAGCAGAAGACCCCGCTGGCCCTGATCCAACAACCGCGACCCGTAGTCCCAAAACTGATCTCCGAAAATTACTATAGATTTTGCCAAAAGGGCACCTCGATTAATTCAAATTTTCACCATAGTGCCTACGGCAGAATCAGAGTTTTGGGGGGCAGCTTCGCCGCCCCCCAAAATTAATCGAGGTGCCCAAAAGATAGACCGGCAGCGGGAGCCCGATCGACTAAACCCCGTCTAGGGACAGTCCGCCAGCTCCGGCTTCACCTTGGGCTTAGACCCTGAAAGAGCCACTGGGGCAAGGTTTTCAGAATCCAAACTTACGAGAATGGATCCTAACACGGGCTTC
>JALQST010000486.1 GCA_023264315.1 Nodosilinea sp. BSH.14 | reverse complement strand
CAGCTTTGACTTCGCCTTCATCGACGCCGACAAAAGCAACTATTCCGTCTACTACGAACAGGTCCTCCAGTTGGTGCGTCCGGGTGGGTTGATCGCCATCGACAATGTGCTGTGGTCAGGCCGGGTGGCTGATCCCAGCGTCACCGACAACCGTACCCAAACGCTGCGCCGCTTCAATGCCGCCCTCGCCGCCGATCCGCGCATTGTGCTGAGCCTCGTGCCCATCGCCGACGGCCTTACCCTGGCCCTAAAGCGGCCCTAATCCTGGCCCGACCACGCCGCTGCCTGATCGGGCCAGGATTAGGGCGAGGAGACCTCGCCCCTACCTACCGGGTTGGCGGATCCGGCTGAACCCGGGCGAGGGGAGGACACCCCTAGCGGAGGAAGTTGGTGGGGCCAGTGTAGCCCGACAGTTCCGCCAAACGTTGTAGGGGTTGGGCTCCGGGGTAGAACTCGCCGTTAATTTCCCAGGTGGGGAAGCCCGTCACGCCGGATTTAGACCGGCAGAGATCCGTTTGGGGGTTAACCCCTTCGGGATCACATTCCACATTGGGCAGCAGGGCCACGGCCTCGGCTCCAAAGGCCTGCTTTTGCTCGTGGCAGTGGGGACACCACCAGGCCGAATACATCGAGGCCCCACTGTCCTTCAGGTATTGGGCGAGGGCGATTTCGGCGGGGCCAGAGGCCGTGGTGATGGGTGGGCCAGCCTGCCCATTGGCGGTTGCGGTGCCGCCCCCGGCCCGGATGGGGGCATAGACCGCCATCACCCCCGTCAGCGTGACCGTGGCCACAATGACGCCGATGAAGGCCAATTGGCCTAGGTCATCCCAGCGCCGCCCCAGCAGGGTGATCACAAACATGGACAGGGCAAACAGGGCCGAGACCACGCAGAAGGGACAAAACGCTTTGATTTCAAAGGCCATAATCACCATCAGGTAGCTGCTGAAGGCCAGCATGGCGGTGGCTAGGGCAAAAATCAGGGGCCAGGTGTTGTTCTCCAGCTTTTGGCGCAGGGCTTTGTTTTGGTCGGGGTTAATCCAGAGGGGGGCGGTGGCCAAAATAAACATGGCGGCATAGCCCAGGAAGCCAAACAACGTCAGCGGCAGGCCAAAGACGGTGGCATAGGGGCTGGACAAGACGCGATCGCAGCCCTCCGTGGGACAGGCATCGCTGCCCACGAACTTCATAATCGTGAGGTAGGCCGTTTCCACGGCTCCTAGGGCCGCTATGCCCCCCAACAACCACCGGGAACGGCGATGAATCCAGCGGCTTTCCTGACGTCGTCGTCTCATCGAAGTTCTCCCAACCTGAAATACTCTGCTTGGCGGCGGATCGGTGGATCCGCAAGTGAGGATCAGAACCGAAATTCCCCGGGCGGCAAACCCAGTCGTTTGATGTTTACCACCCGGGGTTTAAATCTGTTGTTTATCTTAATGCGTGGCCCTCGGAATGCGTAACCCTTAGGGCGCAACCCGGGCATTGCCTTTGGCGTCGGTAGTTTCCCCACCCCGGATGAATGGGCGTCCTGGGATAGCCCACACCACCGCCCCTGCCCACGATCTAGGGGGCAGGATGGAGGCCAGCAATTTTGCAAATAGCCGTAACGTTTAGCGGGTTCTCCGCCATAATGGGGGCTACCTTAAACAGGCTTGCACTACCCTCCCTTGATTGCCCCATGCACGCACCTCTCCCTTCTCCCCCACCGGTTCGCCGTTCCCCGCGTTCGCCCCAGCGTCGCCGATCTTCCCCCCTGGCACGGCGGACTGCGGGGTATACGCCCGTATTTGAACTGAGTGCCCG
>JALQST010000485.1 GCA_023264315.1 Nodosilinea sp. BSH.14 | reverse complement strand
AGGGGCTGTACGTACTGCAAGGGGATCGGTCTTCCGGGCGAGCTCGGGTGACGGGGACCACGTTTATCACCCCGAACCTGTTGCTGGGGGGAACCCTGGATTGGGTGGCTGGCCCAGACCTGACCAGCCGCGATGGGGTGAAGATCACGGAAGTGTATCTGGCGGCGTCGGTGCCCGGAACGCCCGGTCTGCGATTTCGGCTGGGGCACCTGGATCTGACCTCCTATTTTGATCGCAACAGCTTTGCCAAGGATTTGGGCCGTGACTTTTTCAACTCCACCTTCCACACCAACCCGGCGCTGATTGCAGCGGCCAATGTCACGGCCTCGCGGCTGGCTGGATTGGTTCAGTGGTCAGTGACTGACAACCTCATGGTCAGCGCCTCTACCTTTGCCTCATCTGGGGATCTGAGCGATTTTGCCCTCGATGGGCTGGTGGGGGAGGTGAGTGTGCGGTCGGGCAATCTGATTGTGCGCGGTACCGCCTTAACCGGACGGGATACAGAATTCCAAGGCACCGGGGATCGCCTGTCCTCCTACGGCCTCAATGCCGAATGGTTTGTGCCCCAGGCCAATCTGGGGTTCTTTGGTCGCTACGGACGCCTCAATGGCGGCGGCGGCTTTTTGGGGGATACCTACAGCCTTGGGTTGAACGCCTTTGATGTGTTCATGGAGGAGGATCGCCTGGGGTTGGCCTACGGGCGTAACCTGCCCACGGCGGCGATTGCAGGCCAGACACCCGATGTGCTGGAGGTCTTCTACGACGTTGTGGCACTGCCCTACCTGCGCATGGGCGTCACCTTCCAGCAGCGCAATCACTTCCAGGATTCCTTCCTGGGCTTCCGCCTCCGCAGCGACGTTAATCTGCTGCCAACCCGTTCCCGACCCTGAGGTATTGGTGATGACGCAACGCAATCTAAGGCGATGTAGCCCCGGATCGGGCCTAGTGCTGGCCCTAGCCCTAAACTTGGGATCCTTCGCCTTGCCGATCAGTGGCCCCCTGGGGGGACACCCGGCCCAATCCCAAGTCGTGACCGTGGGCCAGGGCTACGACCTGCTGCACCAGGGCCAAGGGGACGCCGCCGTGACGGTGTTTGAGCAACTGGTGCAGGCGGATCCCCAAAACCTACCGGCCCTGGTGGGGCTGGGCATTGCCTACCGCCGGGTGGGCCGCAACGCCGATGCCCTCGCCACCTACCAGCGGGTACTGGAACGGGATCCGGATAATCGCCTTGCCCTCAGCACCATTGGCCTATTTGGGGAGTATGAAACCCCGTGGCAACCCCTGGGCATCGAGGCGCTAACCCGCCTGCTTCAGCTTGAGCCCGACAACCTCGAGGCCAGGGCTCAGCGGGCCAAACTCTACTACTACCAGGGGCTCTTTTCCCAGTCCTTGGCCGACTATGCCCTAGTGCTGCCGCGCACCAGCGACCCGGCCATTGTGGGAACCGCCGCCGCCGCCTACACCTTCAGTGGCGACTTTGCCACTGGGCTACTCCTCTTTGAGCGTTTCCAAGCCGAGCAGGGGGTGATTGAGGGGGATGCCGCCATTGCCTACGCCCAGGCCCTGCGGGAAAGCGGCCAACTGGAGGCCGCCATTCAGCTTTTGGAGGCCGAACTGGCCCTCACCCACGGCCAGAACATCACGACCGCTGAGGCTCGGCTGCGGGGAGCCTTGGCCAGCAGCTATGCCGCCAATCGCCAGTTCCAGGAAGCTCTAGACCTGGTGGAACCCCTGCGCGGACGCCAGGATGCCCGCCTCACCCTCGCCCGCGCCCTGATGGCCATCGGTGACTTGAGCTTGCAGCCCATCTACAACG
>JALQST010000484.1 GCA_023264315.1 Nodosilinea sp. BSH.14 | reverse complement strand
TGGGCACAGGGCACCCCAAAGGTGCGCACCACCAGGTGACTAATCACCGCCTCGGCCCCCGCCACTAAGTCAACCCCCTGGCCCAGGCGGTAGTTGTCCAGGGTGTCTAGATCGGCGTCATCGTCGTCGTCGGGGAAGCGGGCCACCACGGCAATGGCGTCGGCCCCCGCCGCCAGAGCTTTCTCCACCGCCCGCAGGAGACTATCGGGGCGTTCTAGGGTGCCCCAAGTCGCCCCCGAGGCCGCCTGCCGCAGCGTGACCCCCAGAGGCGCGTCGGTGATGACGTAGTCCAGCAAATCTAGGCCCAGGGTGGCACGGGTGGCCTCGGCGGCTTGCCGATGGCGTCCGCGTAGGTCGTCCTCGATGGCGGCATCCAGTACCAAGCCAATTCGGTTGCGATGCACCGGACGCAGCCCCCACCGCCCCGCCGCAAACTGATCCAGCCCAAACCCCTCCACATACAGGGCATTGGGCAAGGGCCAGTACAATTGTGCTCCATTCATCACGTTGGGATGGGTAATCAGCCGATCCACCACCGAGGCCACCACCCGCGCCGTCGGCAGGGCATCGCCCGCATAGCCGCCAATGGCTGCCCCAATACCCGTGGGCACCACCAGCATCGCCGTGTAGGGCCGCAACCCGCCCCCCGAAAACCCACTTGCCATCGCCGCCATGCTCCTCAAAACCGCCCTTCGAGGCCACCGCCGGTGGCCCTGACCCTTCCCAGTATCCCCTAGGGGTTGACCACGCAGGCACCCCTAGGACGCATGGGGTTCGCGGTAGACGCCGTAGGCCGCAAAAATGCCAATCAAGAAGCCAAATAAATGCCCCCACCAGGCCACCATGGGCTGGGTGGGAAACATGCCCCACAGGAAATAGCTGTAGTTCACCAGCACGAACCCCGAAATCAGCAGGGGCACCAGGCGACGCTCTAGCCAACCGATCCACAGCAGGTAGCCAAAAAGGGTATATACCACGCCGCTCAGACCATGGACGCTGTTGGGGCCAAGCAGCCAGGAGACCACGCCGCCGCCCAACCAGCCCAGCAGCAACACAATCCAATAGTCGCGCCGACTTTTGGCCAAAATCAGCCAGCTAAACACCGTAAACCCGATGCTGTTGCCGATCAGGTGGGGGAAACCGCTGTGGGAAATGGCAGACAGGAAAATGCCGGGGATGCCCTCCAGGCTGCGCGGATGCAGCGGCAAATTCCACCGTCCTCCAAAGACCACCTGATCGATGATTTCCTGTGCCCAGGGAATCATCAACAGTTGCAACGGCAGCAAGGCATTGGCCTGCCAGCGATCCAGCCCACCCTCTGAGGCGGAGGCCCGAGAACGATGGGGCTGGGGTTGCGGCGGTGGACTCCCCTCGGTCGGTCGAGGACTCGATGGGGGCAAGTCCAGTTCAGTCTCCAGTCGGCGCAGTTTGGCTTGCAGGTCGGCATCGTCTAAGGTCATAGCTAAACCCAAGGCAGGCGAAGAAAATCAGGCGAACAAGGTGGGCTAAGCCGGGTCAAAGAGAACGGTGCGCTCCATCGGGAGCTATGGCCCCAAAGCCCTGTTCCCCTGTCAGCCTAGCGTTTTCCCCGGCGGACTGACCACGGGTAATCTCCACCCTAGCCCACACCGCCCTAGGGTCATCGGCTTGGCCGACGGCATCACGCTAGAGGATCCCCTCAAACAGGCCATTGCGTCCTAGGGTGTGTCATCCAATAAGCTCAAACCCGCATTTTGCTGTCATCATCCTAGTGGAACAAGGGGCTTAAGCCCCTTGCCTGGGCAACCAGAGTGTCGAGGAATCGTTAATTTCATCCGATT
>JALQST010000483.1 GCA_023264315.1 Nodosilinea sp. BSH.14 | reverse complement strand
GATCCCGATACCGTTTACCTCAATCCCTCCTACCTGGCCCCCTATGCCTTTCGGCTGTTTGCCCAGGTGGATCCCGAGCGGGATTGGCTGGCCCTGGTGGACAGCAGCTATGCCGTCCTGGATCAGGTTTCACAGCTGTCGGCCAAGGGTTTGCCGGGGGATTGGGTGCGTTTGAATCAGACGACCCAGACCCTAGAACCGCTGCCAGCGGGATCACCCCTGCGGGGCCAATACGGGTTTGATGCCCACCGGGTGTGGTGGCGGATGACCTGGGATGCGGTCTGGTTTGAAGAGCCTCGGGCCAAGGCTTTTCTGGCCGATCACCTGTTTTTTTTGGAACAACTCTGGCGGCAGGATCAGCACATTCCGGCCATCCTCTCCCTGGTGGGGGAACCCCTGGTGGACTACGGATCCACGGGCCAATACGCCATGCTGTATCGCGCCTTTGCCCAGAACCAGCCCGCCCTCGCCACCGAACTCTACGAGCAAGCCATCATGCCCACCTACCGAAATGGTCTTTGGGATCATCCCAACGCCTACTATGCGCAAAACCTGATTTGGCTGGGGCTTTTCCCGCCGGAGGATCTGCCCTCGGAGTGGTTTACCCCCCAGGAGCCACCGCCCCCATCGCCGCCAGAACGCCCTGGCTAATGGCGATCTTAAACGGGGCACAACCGGCTTGATCCCCTCGATACTATCCCCCCTGATGTCATCCATTCCACCCATCGTTGATTCCATGACAGACATTGCCCGATTCCCCATGAAGCAAGAGGCCCATGGCAAGCGCCGATCAGGAGAGACCTATGCGTAATCCACTCAACCCAAGAACGGGCTATCCCCGCCGCTGGGGGCGCTGGCCACGCTGGGGGCTGGTGGGGCTGGGGCTGGGCTGCGCCGCCCTGGTAATGGCCCTCGGCCTGGCCCCCCTCCAGGCCCAGATCGAGGACGCCGTAGAACAGCGGGAGGATGCCGCCATTCAGGAGTTTTCTCTGCCCCCATCGCCGCCCCTAGCCCCGGTGGTGCGACCGGCAGCCCGTCCCCCGGCTCCTGCGCCCCGTCCCGCCCCGGTGGCTCCAGCCGCGCCAACCGCTCGCCCTGCCCCGGCAGCTCCGGCAGATCCGGCCCCAGACCCGATTGCCAGCCCCCCCGATGCCCCGGAAGACACCACCCTCGCCGCCGATCCCGGAGCCTCGGCGGATGTTCTCCGGCAATACGTCATCCAATTCAATCGATCCCCCGTAGTGGGCAATGCGCTGCAAATGCAGGGGGTGCTGTCCCAGTCTCGCCTGGGGTTCACGCGGCCTCGCCATTGGCAGGTGGAATCGGCCCAGCTCATTCTGCGCTTTCGGCATTCTCCCGCCCTCTATGCCAATCGGTCTAACCTAACGGTGCGGTTGAATAACCGCCACTTGGGCAGCGTGCCCCTGAATCACGCTGATGGGGCCGTGGGGAACATCGCCTTTGCTCTCTCTGCCGGGATGCTGGAGGACTTCAATACGGTGATCATGGAGGTGCAGCAACACACCTCCGATACCTGCACCGACCCCACGGATCCCACCCTATGGACGGAGATCCTGCCCGATTCCCGGGTGGTGTTAAACTATCGGCCCCAGGCCATCGCCCTCGATTTTGCCAGCTATCCCTATCCCTTTCTAGATCGTCTGGGTATCGATCCGGATCGGCTGACCTATGTGCAGCCCGCTACGATGAATACCACCTGGCTGACCGGCATTGGTCGCTACCAGACGGCGGCGAGCCGAGCCAGCAGTGGCAGGCCGATTCAAACCCGTTTGATCCAACAACTCCACCAGGTCAACGCCGGAGATCGCCTGGTGATTCTCGGTACTCCCACCCAGCAGCCCGAACTGGCGGAACTGA
>JALQST010000482.1 GCA_023264315.1 Nodosilinea sp. BSH.14 | reverse complement strand
TAAAACTCCTTTGATCTTAGCGGTATCCAGGATGATAGAATCGTCGGTTGTGCGACTGGCATTTGACCACTCAAAGGTGGTTTCAGGTTCGTTTTCATTGGCACGGGCTGAGATTTTTACATGGCCACCATCGGTATCGGCGGCAAAGAAATTGCGATAGTGACTAAAATCCAAGTTTCGCACATGGGAATCTAGAAAAAGTTCAATGGCTTTAAGCAATGATGATTGGCCACTGCCATTTTCTCCATAAATTAAGAGATTTTGGCCGTTTCTGCCAAGGTCAATGTCATGCTCAGCATAAGCTGTTAGTCATCTAAAATACACTAGCTAGATATCCGTCAAAGCCTTTTGGAAAGGACTCTGGAGAAAGGCATCATGCAATTTAGATGCACATCAGCTTACCTATTCTCAATAAGATTTGTATTTTTCGAGGTGCCCAATCCTTATTCCCCCTCGCCTGTATTGGGAGCGGATGCTGAAGGGCAAACCCTTTGAAGGGGAACGGCTGAAGCCCCTGCAAGGGGTGATTGGCTACAAGGGCTAGCGGGAGATGGCCACCCGTGATTCTGGGGGAGTTGGGGCGAAAGTGCCTAAAATTAAGTAACGTTAGGTCATGTTTTAGCTTGCCCCGATTGCCCTACGCCTATGGCCCGTTCTCCGTCCCCCTCTGCCCCGTCCACACTGGGCGCTGTTCTGCGCTTATTGCGATGGGATAAGCCCACGGGTCGTCTGATTTTGATGATTCCGGCCCTGTGGTCGGTGTTTTTGGCGGCGGCGGGGCAGCCCCCCTGGCCCTTGGTGGGCGTCATTGTGCTGGGCACCCTGGCCACCAGTGCGGCGGGTTGCGTGGTGAACGACCTCTGGGATCGCAACATTGACCCCCAGGTGCAGCGCACGAAACAACGGCCCCTCGCCTCCCGCGAACTCTCCGTGGCGGTGGCCGTTGTGGTGCTGGTGGTGTCGTTGCTCTGTGCCTATGTCCTGTCGCTGTACCTCACTCCCCTGAGTTTCTGGCTCTGCGTGTTAGCGGTGCCGTTTATTCTGTTCTATCCAGCGGCGAAGCGGGTGTTTCCGGTGCCGCAACTGGTGTTGTCCGTGGTCTGGGGCTTTGCGGTGCTGATTCCGTGGGCCGCCGTGCGAGACAGTCTGGAACTGCCGGTGTGGATCCTTTGGCTGGCGGTGGTGCTATGGACGCTGGGCTTTGATACGGTCTACGCCATCCCTGACCGGGAGGATGATCGGCTCATTGGGGTGAACTCGGCGGCGCTGTTCTTTGGCGACTATACCCCTCAAATGGTGGGCTTCTGTTTTTTGGGGGCCTGGTT
This sequence comes from Nodosilinea sp. BSH.14, assembly GCA_023264315.1. Lineage (GTDB taxonomy): Bacteria > Cyanobacteriota > Cyanobacteriia > Phormidesmidales > Phormidesmidaceae > Nodosilinea. The sequence continues at coordinate 557 of JALQST010000482.1, read as the reverse complement.
TTTGCTGGTGTGGCTAGGGGCCATCCTCTTCCTAGCGTGGCCCTATTGGGTCAGCTTGGCCGTGGCCCTGATGGCCTGGTCGCGCCAGTCCTACCTGCTCAGCCGCCATAACCCGCCTCCCCGGCTCTACGGCAAGATTTTTCGCCAGAATGTGCAGCTAGGCTTTATCGTGCTGTTGGGGATGATTTTTGGCAGTTGGTAATTCACGATGGCGATGTCACCCGATACTTCTTCGTTCCAGTCCATGTCCGTCGAAACCCTGGCCCAGCGCCTTGCTGCGGGGGACGATCTCCAGCTCGTTGACGTGCGCGAACCCGACGAAGTGGCCCTCGCCAGTTTGCCCGGTTTTGTGAACCTGCCCCTCAGTCAGTTTGGCCTCTGGGGCGACACCATCCACAGCCGCCTTGAGGCGGATCGGGAAACCGCCGTCCTCTGCCACCACGGCATGAGATCCGCCCAAATGTGCGCATGGCTGGCCCAGCAGGGGTTCACCCACTTGCACAACATCAGTGGCGGCATCGATGCCTACTCCACGATGGTAGATCGATCCGTTCCCC
>JALQST010000481.1 GCA_023264315.1 Nodosilinea sp. BSH.14 | reverse complement strand
TAATCCATAGAAAAAGCGTCTCCCCCAGGGGAGACGCTTTTTGCGTTTCAAGGCACTTCCGTTGTCACGCCCTGCTTAGGATAGGACATATCGATTCAGCGAGTTCAGCGGCTTCGCTGTTCGCTTCCTGAGGCTTAGGGCGACTTCAATTCATGGGTTTGGGTTTGACTCCGCTCAGCCAGCCCCACACCTCCGATGCCTGTGTGGGCTGGTCATAGCCAACGTTGCGGTGCTCTTACGGGACGGGGGGCACTGGCTGAAAATTTAAATGATTCGAGATGTCTTACAGATAAGCTGTAGGGTGGTATCACGACAGATGCTTGGAAACCTCCACCCTCAGACCCCCTCAGCCCCTTACTTGGGAGTCACCCATGGTTGCCCGTCAGACATTTCCCGTTCTCTACTCGACGCTGTCCTGCGAAGCGCTGATCCACCAGGTATTGTCCCTCTACGATCTAGGTACCGTTCAGGATTGTCAGTTTTGGAACCGGGGTCTGAGTGATATTTATCGGGTTGAGACCAAGGCAAACTTCTATATTCTTCGTATTTCCCATAATCAGTGGCGATCGAAGGCTGAAATCTACTTTGAACTGGAGTTTTTAGACTTCCTCCAGCGCCGACGCATCCCGATCGCCTATCCCCTCCGGACGCGCACTGGGAAGCTGGCCGTTGAACTGGAAGCTCCCGAGGGTAAGCGCTATGCCGCCCTCTTCATCTATGCGCCCGGTGACATTCCCCTCGGCGATCTCAATAGTCATCAAAGCTATCGTATGGGGCAGATTTTGGCCCAAATTCATGGGGAAGGGCTGGCCTTTACCAGTCGCTACCAACGGCAGCCCCTGGATCTGTCCCATTTACTGGATCATTCCCTAGAGACGATCGCTCCCTTTCTCAAGCGGCGATCGGGTGATCTCCACTACCTTCAGCACCAAATGAGTGATGTGCGCCAAAAGCTCGCCCAGTTACCCCAAACTGCGCCCTTTTGGAGTGTGTGCTGGGGCGACCCCCACAGCGGTAATGCCCACTTCACCTCAGAGAATCAGGTGACACTGTTCGATTTTGATCAATGTGGTCCCGGTTGGCGTGCCTTTGATGTGGCAAAGTTTTGGCAGGTGGCGATTCGCACGGGGATGAACCGACGGGTGCGGGATGCGTTTCTGGGAGGCTATACCAATGTGCAGCCCCTGGAAGAGTTGGAGCTGGAACTATTGCAGCCCCTGACGCAGGCGGCCCATGTTTGGATGTGGGCGATTAATCTCCAAAGTTCGATCGTCCACCAATACAGCCGTCTGGATTCCTATTACTTCACCCAGCGGCTGGAACAGTTGAAACGCCTGTCCAATGCGGATTGGCAGCTTTTTTAAGCGATCGTTTTGATGTGACTCTCCTGCGGCTACTGTGACGGGGCGAGCGGTGAAGCTACCCGACCCATCCCTGAAGCTTGCGTCGGTCCTAGGACAAAAGTTGGGATCTTCTCCGGTGTCCTTGTGGGTCTATTGGACCCCTTGAAGATAGCCGTGTTGTTGTAATGAACAGACTTGAGGAGTGGTCCCGATGCGGTGGGAATTTGCTGCGGCACTCCTCACTAGACCGGTGCCTTATCCTCAATCTCCGGCTTAAATGCGATAAAAGCCAATGGAAATCTTATTTTCGGTGGATGCTAGCCTGGATGTAGAGTAATTCCGGCTAATTTCAAAAAAAATCCCTAACCCACGCCAGCAGGTTAGGGAGTTGAAATCAGGGTGCATCTACCACTCCTACATACCTCTGGCTCGCTTTTAGATCCGGAAGGTTGGCTAGAAAGTTAGGGGGGCAGGGGGAGACTATGGCCCAGAAGTGGATGCGGTGGGATGGTTTTGGGGCACATTTTCACCAGGGCCAACATCCTGGCCAGCC
>JALQST010000480.1 GCA_023264315.1 Nodosilinea sp. BSH.14 | reverse complement strand
CGCTCTTTCACTGAGCCGATTGGCCAACGCACTCAGTAACGCTATGAGCTGTGTCCTGTTCATGATTTTGACCCGTTCTTCGAGGGGGTAGTCCGCCCCGTAGGTTCTACCGTACAGTTCAGCCAGTAACTCCTCTGGCAACTGCCCGCGCAGGGCCGCTAATTTCGCCAAGTTATCTAGGTTAGGAACACTTTGACCCCTCTCCCAAGCCGCTATAGCCGCCTGGGAGACCTCTAGCTTTGCCCCAAAATCGCGCTGATTCAGATCACAGCGGGTTTTCGCGACAATATCAGCCCACTGTTGAAAGTCGATGCCCCCAAACAACCCACCGCTGCCCACAACCTACACCGGGCCGCAGAAGCCTTACGCCACAACGATGACCGGGCCGCAGTGAGATACATCGAACGGGCTAAACAACAACTGCTGGAGGAGCAAGAAAGCTATCCCTTGGACTTAGCTTTAACCGCCAATGGGGTATCCCAGGACATACGGGCACCTCGAAAAATACAAACCTTATTGAGAATGGGCACGAGATTCCAGTGGTTTCAGGCTCTACAGATCGCTTGCAGACTGCTCACAACGAGGCGTATTAGAAGATGAAGTCTATGGGTTGGACGATTAAAAAATATGCGGTGCTGATGTCTGGTGCGGTTGCCCTAGTCGTCATCGCTTGGGTTGGGCTGCTGAACGATGAGTCCTTCAGCCAGAGGTTTAAGAAGGGCGGGTCTGGCGATCGGGCTCCGGCCTCTGGATATCCAGAGGTCCCAGAGCCATCGCCCCAAGCGGCTGAAGCCCCTGAGGTGATCCCCCTCGGGACGCCGGTGGAGGTGAGGTCTCAGAACCGTCGAGTTAAGGTCGATCAGAGTCAGGTGGTGAATGCCAGTGGTGGGGATACATTCTCCATCAAGGTGGAGCGCAGCCAGGTGGTGAACTCCCTTGACTCAGGCGACACCTTTTCTGGCCCGGTCAAGGCGGGGGATGGCAAGCTGGTCGTGGTTTATTTGACCTTTATGAATACTGGCCCAAGCGCGAGTACGCTGCCCCAAACGCGGTTTAGCCTAAGGGACAGCCAGGGGCGTCAGTATGCAGAAGTGTATGAAGGGCGGGTGAGTGTCCTGAAGTGGTTGGCTACCCAGGGGCTGGATAGCCCAGTGCAGCGGGTGTTGCCCGGTCATTCGGCCCAAACGGCGCAGGTTTTTCGGGTGGCGGCGGACGCCTCGAATTTGAAGCTAGTGGTAGACGATACCCTGCTCGCCATCCAGTAATTCTTCGCCACCTAAACCTGTTGAGGGACAGGGTTGATGGATCGCTGTCGTCATTTTGATGAAGACCCGTTCGGGCTGAGCGATGAGCGGTGAGCCTGTCGAACCGTCGAACCATCGCAGCCCCGTCGAGTCATGCCTTTCGACACGCTCAAGGCGAACGAACGATTTCGACGCCGTTGGCTACAGCGATACCGACCGGCCTAGACGCCCCATGGGGATATTAGGGTTTAGCCTAGCGGCCTAGGTCGTGGAGTTGATGGATGGCTTCAGCACATTGGGCGGTGACGGCTTCTAGGGCGTCGCGCTTGGTGGTGGCGGGGGGGGCGATGGGTTGCCCAATGCGGATGGTGAGGGGCACGGGGCGCGGAAAAGCCGATCCCTTGGGGGAAATGTGGTGGTTGCCCCAAATGCTGACCGGCAACAACTCGGCCCCGGCCTTGGCGGCAATCATGGCGGCTCCAATTTTGGGATTGGGAACCCGGCCATCGGCGGTGCGGGTACCCTCTAGGAAAATGCCCACTGCCCAGCCTTGGTCAAGCTGCTTGAGGGCTTCGCGGATGGCGCTGCGGTCGGCACTGCCTCGCTTCACGGGGTAGGCTCCATAGAGGGTGATGGCCTGTTTGAGGATGGGCACCTGAAACAGTT
>JALQST010000047.1 GCA_023264315.1 Nodosilinea sp. BSH.14 | reverse complement strand
GGCTGAGCCTGCCGAAGCCTTTTCACCCTTCGACAGGCTCAGGGTGAACGGCCAACTTGCCAAGATGAGAATTGCTGGAACTATCCTAGAAGAACTTCGATTAGTAACCTGTTTGGACAATAATCATGGCTGCACCACCCCTACAGTCTATGGATGCTGATGCGGCATTGGAGGTTGTTAAGCAAATTCTTGCTCCGCAACCGTTGACCTATGTTGAACAGCTGGTCTTTTTGCGTACTTGGCAGAATCAGCTCTACCGAGAAATGGCGGTTGATACGGGCTATGAGGAAAGCTATCTGAAGGATATTGGGTCGCAGTTGTGGCACACCCTATCCCAGCGGTTAGGCTATCCGGTGAGTAAGAAACGGCTGCGGTTCATCCTGGCGGAGGTGGCCAACCAGTCGGGGGCTGAGCGGCCCACCACCATCCCCAAGGTAGCCCTAGAAAAGCCGTTGGATTTTCCGGGCTCCCCGCTACCGTTCCAGTCTCCCTGGTATATTTCTCGTCCGCCCCTGGAGGATATAGCCTACCGTACCCTCCAACAACCGGGCAGCTTGATCCGGATTAAGGGAGCCTGGAGCACGGGCAAAACCTCGCTGATTAACCAACTCCTAGGACGCGCCCAGCAAGACAGTATGCTCGTGGCCCTGGTGGATATCCGGCAGGCCGATGCCTCGACCTTCGAGAGCTTTGATGGCTTTTGCCGTTGGTTTTGCTGGTCAGTGAGCCAGCAGTTGCATCTCAACCTGAATGTGGATGAGGCCTGGTTTGCGGGGGCGGGCAGCAAGCTCAGTTGCACCATCTTTATGCAGGATCAGGTGTTGAACCGGTTGGCGGTGCCTGTAGTGGTGGTCATCGATACCCTGCACTATTTGGCAGAGTATCCCACCATTGCCAGCCATTTTCTGGCCATGCTGCGTTCCTGGTACGAGCAAGCGCGAAACCGGTTGGAGTGGGGCCAACTGCGGCTGCTGATAGCCTATGCCGCCGAGTTGGATCTCCCCCTCCAAGCCCAGCAGTCGCCCTTTAATGTGGGGCTACCCATTGATCTGCCGCTGTTCACCACCGACCAAGTGAAGGACTTGGTGAAGCGTCATCGACTGGCGAACAGAGAAATCAATGAGGCGGAGGTCAAGCGCTTGGTGGCCCAGGTGGGAGGGCATCCCTACCTGCTGCAACTGGCGTTTTACTGGCTTCAGTCGGGGCAGATCACCCTGGAACAGGTGGTGGATCAGGCGGCTACGGATGAAGGCATTTACCGCGAGTATCTGCATCGGCTGTGGGCTGTGCTTCAGCAATCGCCGCCCCTCCAAGCGGCTTGGCAGGAGGTGCTCGCCGCTGATCAGCCCGTGACGGTGGAAGCTTCCCTCGCCCGCCGCCTAGAGGCCATAGGGCTGGTTCAACTGGAAGGGGGGCGTGCCAAGGCCAGTTCCCCCCTCTGTCAAGCGTATTTCACGGCCCTCTACGCCGATCTCTAACCCCGTGACACCCGTTTCCTGGCCCCGTGCTTATCAAACCGGTGGTAGCCTCGCCGCCGATGCCCCAACCTATGTGGTGCGTGCGTCGGATCATCACCTTTGGGAAGGGCTGATCGCCGGGGAATTTTGCTATGTGTTTAATGCCCGCCAGATGGGCAAATCCAGCCTCAGAACCCGGATCCGCCAGCGTCTAGAGCAGGCGGGGCATCGCTGTGTGTATCTGGATATGACCGAGCTGGGCAGCGACCAAGTGTCGATAGAGCAGTGGTATCGGGGGGTGATGGTGGTACTGCTGCGGGAACTGCAACTCCTCGGATCCATTCCGATCCAAAGTCGCTGGCAGGAATGGGCGACCCTGCCCGTAGTGCAGCAGTTACGGCTGTTGCTAGATGAGATTTTTCAGCGGTTACCCGACAGCCGTCTGTTCATCCTGGTCGATGAAATCGACAGCGTGCTCAGCCTCGATTTTCCGGCCAATGACTTTTTTGCCTTCATTCGTACCTGCCATGAGCGGCGGCTTGACCAAGCCCATTATCAGCGCCTTACCTGGGGGTTATTTGGCGTCACCACTCCCTCCAGCCTGATTAACGACCCCCAGCGCACCCCCTTCAACATTGGCCGAGCCATTGATCTTCAGGATTTTACCCTGGCGGAAAGTCAGCCGTTGTTAACCGGGTTTGGGCCACAGGTGCCCAATCCCGAAGCCATCCTCGCCGCCATCCTCCACTGGACAGGGGGCCAGCCCTTCCTCACCCAAAAGTTGTGTCAGCAGGTGATGGTGATGGCGGAGGCGAGCGCCCAGGCCGTGCTACCCATTTCAGCGGGGGGCGAGGGGGTCTGGGTGGGGCAGTTGGTACAGGATTACGTCATTCGTCATTGGGAAAACCAGGATAACCCAGAACACCTGCGCACCATCCGCGACCGCCTACTCTATGACGAACAACGCGCCCCCCGCCTGCTCTATCTCTACCAGCGGGTGTTGATCCAAGGGCAGGTTCCCCTGGACGGCAGCCTTATCCAGCGGGATCTGCTGCTCTCGGGGCTGGTGGGTCAGGTGGAGGGGTACCTGCGCGTCAAAAACCCCATTTACCGAGCGGTATTTTCGGAAGCCTGGATTCAAGCCCGCCTCGATGGACTGCGCCCCTACGCCCAGGCTCTCAATGCCTGGGAGGCCTCCGGGGGAACGGATGAGTCGTGGTTGCTGCGCGGAGAGGCGCTCCAGCGCACGTTGGACTGGGCCAAGCCCCAAGGTCGGCGGCTAGGGGATGTGGACTACCGCTTTCTCCAGGCCAGCCAGGAAGCGGAACGGCAGCAGATGGAGCAGCGGCTGGAGCAACAGCGGCTCCAGGCTGAAAACCAGCGGCTGCGGCAGGCCCAGAGGATTCGCCGGAGCATCATCCTGCTGGGGGTCGTTTCCCTGGCCCTGCTGGGATCGCTGGGTCTTAGTTGGATCACCTGGGTGCAGTATCAGTGGGCCAAGGGAAATGAGGTAAAGGCCCTCACCTCGTCGGCCCAGGGGTTATTGAATTCCGATCAGCAGCTAGCCGCCATGGTGGAAGCCCTCCGGGCCTACCGAAGCATGGGTCAACTGCTTTGGCCCCATCCGGCCATGACTCAACCGGTAGAAGCGGTCTTGAGACAGACGGTCTTGAGCACCGTCGAGCGGAACCACATGACCCAGCATCGGGGCGGGGTGTTGACCGTGGATATCAGCCCCGATGGCCAGTGGATCGCCACGGGCAGCAACGATAGAACCGTCAAGCTGTGGAACCGGGAGGGCCGGATCATCCAGGCTTTAGCCCACGGCGACACCGTACACCGGGTTGCCTTTACCGCCGATTCCCAGCGGGTGGTGACGGGCAGCCTAGACGGTCAGGTGCGGGTGTGGGATTTAGACGGTCGCGAGGTGCATCGCATCCAAGCCCATACCCAGCCGGTGTGGGGGGTGAGCACCAGCCCCGATGGCCAATGGATCGCCTCCGTCGGAGGAGATAACACCGTGAAGCTTTGGCACCCCGACGGCACCCCGGCCCAAACCCTACCAGCCCCTGGCTCCCCTTGGGATGTGGTGTTCAGTGCCGATAGCCAAATGATCATCGTGGCACAGACGAATGGCACCCTTCAGCGCTGGCGCATAGATGGGGCACCCTTACCGCCCTTGGTGGGCCATAGAACCCATGTCTGGGATGTAGACGTTTGCCCCAGTCGTCGTCAGATTGTGTCCGCCAGTTCTGACCGAACCGTGAAGGTGTGGACCTTGGAGGGACAGTTGTTACACACCCTCACCCCGCCAACACCCGCGCCCCTGCTAGGGGTGGCCTGTGGCTCCCAAGACGGGGCGATTGTTGCCAGCAGCCGGGATGGCAAGATCCATGCTTGGGAGGGCGATGGATCCTTCCTGCGCACGTTGCAAGGCCATCCGGCCACCATTCGCGGCATCGTCATAGGGCCAGACGAGACTTGGTTGGTTTCCGCCAGCGACGACGGCACCGCCCGGATCTGGCAGCGAAGCCTGAGCCTGAAGCGAGTTCTCGCCGGCCACACCGATACCATTTGGGCGATCGCAACCAGCCCCGATGGCCACACCTGGGCCTCCCTGGGATCCGCTGGAGAGATGCGCATCTGGCGCGATGTTGATCGGATTCATGCCCTCTCCTTGAACTCTAGGGCGGGCGTATTTGATGTGACTGGCCAGGTTCTGTTTACCACCAGTGCCGCAGGGCTGCACCGCTTCGCCATCAACCAGCCCCTCCCCGACGCTCCTGCCCCGTGGCACCCTGACCCCACGACAACCACCACCTTCGGGCTGGCGATGTTTGCGCCGCCTAGCCCGGATTCGGGGCAGACCCCCTTTACCCTTGCCGTGGGCCGCGATGACGGCGGCATTCAAATCCGCGATGCCACCGGGGCCATGGTGACGCAGTTTAGAGCCCACCGTTCCCGCATTTGGCAACTGGCCTTTCACCCCCAGCAGCCGATCCTGGCCTCCGCCAGCGAATCGGGCCGCGTGAAGCTGTGGCGCACCAACGGCACCCTCATCCAAACCCCCATTGTCAACGCCGGAGCAATCTGGGGTATCGCCTGGAGCCCCGACGGCCAATCCCTCGCGGCCGCCAGCCACGATGATACCCTCTACCTCTGGGCCTATCCCCATGGCCCCCTCCACGCCATTCCGGCCCAAAGCAACGGCCTTACCCGGGTGGCCTTCAGCCCCGATGGATCCATTATCGCCACCGCCGGCATTGATGGTTCGATTAAACTCTGGAACCTCGACGGCACCCTGCGCACCGTCATCCCCGGCCAAGGTGGCCCCATCACCGCCCTCGCCTTTAATGCAAACGGGAAATGGCTCTACTCCGGCAGCGACAATGGCCAACTGATCGCCTGGAACGTGAACAAAATTAGGACCCTCGACGTTGTGGCCTACGCCTGCGACTGGGTGCGAGACTATCTCCGCAACAGCAAAGATCTCAGCCCCCAAGACCGCCAACTCTGCTCGCCTTAACCCAACCCGAGTTCGGGATAAGCCAAAGGCTTCAATCGCCAGAACCAAGGTTTCGGCAACGACGCTGGCCCTCACCCTAAATCCCTCTCCCAAGGGGAGAGGGACTTTGAATCGCTAGCTTCCCCTCTCCCCTTGGGCTATCCCTTAGGCAAAAGTCTGTAGAAAGATTACAGGCTGGAGGTTTCGGGCAGAACGAGTGGGAGACTAGGGGGAGGGTACGGTTAGCTGGAGCGAGACCCTGATGACAAATTGGGTCAGCTCAGCGATCAATCCCGTCCATGTCCAGGGCACCTCGATTAATCGAGTATCCAGGGAATTGCCGTCTCAAAAAAAGAACACAGTGAGACAGAAATGACCCTTCCATCGCACTGTGTCAGTTGGGCACCTCGATTAATTGCCATTTGGCGGCCTTCAAAAGGCTAGAACCCTTGAGATCACGTTGCCACTCCCAGAAAAATCTGTATTTTTCGAGGTGCCCTTAAGATGGTCACGTCTTACCTCTCGAAATCTTAAGCTGATGTGCATCTAAATTGCATGTTAGCATTCTCTGAAACCCTTGCTGTAAGGCTTTTGAAGCAATCTAGCAATGTATTTTAGATGACTAACAGCTTACGTTGGCTTCATAAAATAGCGTAATCAGCCTTCTATCTACCTGGTTCGATACGTTGTTCCACAGTCAGGTACTTGCATTGTTGCCAATCCTTTCGCTACCGCTCCTCTCCCTACCCCATCAACGCCTGTTCCGCCATGTGATCTTCGGCGTGGGCGACGAAGGGGTAGCGGGCTTTTCCAGTGGAATAAACCGTGGGGTGAACGCTGCTGAAGGTGAGAGCACCGCCGGAGAGGTTAAACACATGGTCAAAGCCGCTCTGCATTAAAATTCGGGCGGCCATATAGCCCCGGAAACCCACACGGCAGTAGACAAACACGGGGGAATCGGCGGGAATTTCGGCATGGCGATCCCGTAGGGTATCTAGGGGGATGTGGGCCGCGCCGGGGATGTGCCATTCTTCGTATTCTGCCTGGGTGCGGACATCGACAATGGTGCCCAGGTTGGTTTTGTCGGGGTAGTCTTCGGGGTACCAGGGTAGGTAGTCACCGCGTAGGAGGTTGGCCCCCAAAAAACCTGCCATGTTGACGGCATCCTTGGCGGAACCAAAGGGCGGTGCGTAGGACAGTTCTAGGTGTTCGAGGTCGTAGACGGTCATTCCGGCGCGAATGGCAACGGCTAGGACATCAATGCGTTTGTCGATGCCGTCGAAGCCGACCACCTGAGCGCCCAAGAGTTTGCCGTCGTCTGGGGCAAAGAGAACCTTGAGGTGCATGGCCACGGTGCCGGGGTAGTAGGTGGCGTGGCCGGAGGGATGCAGATACACCTTGCGGTAGGGAATATTGGCCTGTCGCAGCATTCGTTCCGAAGCTCCGGTGCCGCCTCCGGCCATGTCGAAGAGCTTGACGATGGCGGTGCCCTGGGTGGTGCTGTAGGTGGAATCGCGTCCGCAGATGTTGTCGGCGGCGATGCGGCCCTGGCGGTTGGCTGGCCCCGCGAGGGCGGCGAGCAGGGGTTCTCCGGTGATGGTGTGCTCGGTTTCTACCATGTCGCCCACGGCGTAGATGTTGGGATCGACCGTGCGCATATGCTTATCGGTAATTAGGCCACCCCTTGGCCCCACGGGCAATCCCGCCGCCTTGGCCAGTTCGGTATTGGGGCGCACCCCTACGGCCATGATCACCAGATCAGCGGTCAGCACTTCGCCATTAGACAAATTCGCCTGGATGCGGCCATCGGCATCTACGAAGGATTCTGCCGCCGTGCCCAGGTGCAGGAGGACGCCATGGTCGGCCATGTGGTATTGCAAATCCCGCGACATCTCGGCGTCTAGGGTGGCCATGATTTGATCCATCATTTCCACCACATGCACCTTCAGGCCACGATGCACCAGGTTTTCCGCCACTTCCACGCCAATGTAGCCGCCGCCAATCACAATCGCCCGCTGGGTATCTGGCCCCAGTTTGGCCATGATGGCGTCCATGTCGGGGATGTTCCGCAGCACGAAAATGCTGGGGTGATCTATCCCTGGCAGGCGCGGACGAATGGGCACTGCCCCCAACGAAAGCACCAGTTTGTCGTAGGACTCGGTGTAGGTCTCTCCGGTGTCCAAATTGCGGACATGGACGAGTTTGGCTTCTCGGTCAAGGGCGGTGACTTCGTGGCCCGTGCGGACGTCTAAATTCAGGTTGCGCTTGAGTTTCTCTGGCGTTTGCACCAGTAGTTTGGCCCGGTCGGCAATCACGCCACTGAGGTGGTAGGGCAGGCCGCAGTTGGCGTAGGACACGTAATGATCCCGCTCTAGCACCACAATTTCGGCGGATTCATCCAGCCGCCGCGCCCGCGCCGCCGCCGAGGCACCCCCTGCTACACCCCCCACAACCACCAGTTTCATACCAATTTTCCTCACCCTGCCCCGGACAGAGAAGCGACGGATCACGCCCCATTGTGTCACGAAGGATTGCCTCACCCCGCAATCTTCAGGATTTTCCAAGCTCGGTCTTCCCAAGATCGAGGACCTTTGATGTACTTCCGGCCCCCCTCTCCTCGTAGGAGAGGGGCTGGGGGTGAGGTCTTCCGAGGACTCTGCGATCTCCTGAAACGCTGTGGTTCGGTATCCCAGTCGTACCATCAGGGCTGAGGCTAGGGCCGTCTTTGGGCCTGTTTGGCCTGCTGAATCCAGGTGCTGACTTGGTCGGGGCTGGGGCAGAGGTCGGCCCGCTGCATGGTTTTGACATGGAGTCGCTGGATGCGGGTGTATAGCGTGGGGGCGGCGGTCTCCGCCAGTTGGGCCACGGAAATGACCCCCGCATGGAGCAGTAGGCCATTGTGGGTGCAGCCCACGGCGGGTAGGCGGGCGAGATCCGCTAAAATCACCCACTTAGCCACGTAGCGCTCCGGCACTGCCAGGGTTTTGGCCAGGGCTTGGCGCTGGGCGGGGGATTGTCCGTAACGGCGCAGGTGTTCCGTTGTCGTTAGCCCCTGATCGACCAAAGCTTGGGCCTGGGGCTGATTCAACCCCGGCAGGTGATGAATGGGAAAATTGGCCACGTTGGTTGCCGTCCTCCTCGGGAGATGTGCCGTTTCAGGGTATGGCGAGGTGGGAGGCCCATGGCAAGATGGAAGGCGTAGGGCATCACACGTCCTTAGGACTATACGGTATTCGGAGTTTTCGCCTTGGCGTCACAGTGGGAACGATTGCTGAAAAATCAAGGGGTATGGGTGGGATCCTTCACCCAGATATCGCCCACGGGGGACATCCTGGAGGACGTGCCCACGGAGGTGTCCTTACTAGCGGAGGAGGGGGGCAACCTGATGCGCCAGACTATTCGCAAGGATCCTCCAGGACAGCCACGCCAGGAAACGGCGTTGGCCTATCGTTCCCTGGGGCGAGGGGTGTTGTTCTGTGAGGATGGAGCCTTTTCCCAGGGGTCGATTCAGTGGAGCCCGGTGAGTGAATTTGGGGCCGAACTGGGGCTAATCTATGGTCACGAACGTCTACGGTTGGCCCAAGTGTTTCCTCGGCAGGCCAGTCTGGGGCAACTGACACTCATTCGGGAACATGGGCGGGACACCTCCCCCCACCCCCGTCCCTCGCTATCGGTGGATCACCTGCTAGGCACCTGGGCAGGCCGTAGCACCACTGTCTATCCCGACTATCAACCCGAAACGACCATGGCCCATCAGTTCATCCTGGAAGCCGCAACAGCGGATACGGTGGTGCAAACCCTTAGCCTTTCCCCAGGGCCAAACCTCAGCAGCCTCGGGCAACGGATAGACGCAACGCTTCAGTTTCGCCAGGGGCCGCAACCCGTGACGGTACTGTGCTTGCCCAGTGGGGCTTCGGCCACCTTTCCAACGGCCATTGTGCCGAGGCAGCCGTTTTTCCTAGAACTGGGCTGGCTGATGACCCCCACCCTGCGCCAACGCCTCATCCGCCGCTATGACGAACGCGGAACCTGGGTGAGCCTGACCCAGGTGATCGAGGAGAAAGTGATCTAGCGGTCGGGGGAATGCCCCTGATGCCGAATCATGACGTACACCCTGTCACGTCCCCTCCCTAGGCCGTTCTTAGGCGTTGCCAAACCTGATGGTATTGGGCTTGGGAGTCCGCCGGTAAGGGCATCAAAAATTCGCTGTTTTCCAGTCCGGCGGTGCTGGGTAGCCGTCCGGCGGCGGGCTGGAAGGCGGGGGGCAAATCCGCCGGATCCGAGCCCCAGTGCCAGGGCGAAAGACCCTGCCCAAAGATCCCAAGCTGTTCGGTAAAGGTGTTGCTGAGACAGAAGTTGAGCCAAGCGGTGGCCACATCACTCGGGGGCGGAGCAACCCTAGGCCGCACCCACAGATCGGCACTGGCCAGTGTACCCTCGGTGGGCACACTGAGGCTGAGGTGGCGGTAGCGTTGGGCGATGGGCAGCAGGTCATCCAACCAGCCCACCACGGCGGTGGCATCGCCAATCATCAGGGCCTTGAGGCTATGGGTGGCGTTGTACCAGCGCACCTGGCGATGGAGTTGGGCGAGGAAATCCTCCAGGTCGGGAACAGCGGCTAGGTCGAGGGTATTGGCGGAGGCATCGAGGGCCTTAAGGGCAAGGCCAATCACGATCCGTTCGTCGTCAGGCAACATCAGCCGTTGCTGCCATTCAGGCCGCAGCAGGTCAGCCCACCGCTGCACCGGATCGGCCCCAGCCCCCAGCCCACGGTGATCATAGAGAATGGCCAGGGGTGTCCAGCGATAGGGGATCGCCCACACGGCCCCCGCTGCATCGGCCAAGCCTTGGTCATTACGCCGCACCAGGGTAGGCCATACCTCAGGGATCTGAGGCCAGCGATCTAACGTGTCGGGGGAAATCGGCTGGATCAACCCCTGCTGAATGGCGGGGGCTAGCCAGAAATCAGCCTGTGTCACCCACTGGGCCGTTTGGGGGGCCGTTTGGGGGACTGTAGACTGGGCTTGCCAGTCTTGCAGCAAACGGTAGAGTTCGAGGAGGGAGTCCTTCGTCACCACGGAGACCTGGCCCGATGGCGCAGCTTGGCTTCGCTGAAAAGCCTGCACCAACTGCCCCGGCACCGATCCCGCTAACATGGCCAGCCCCAAATCCCCACGCCAAAGGCGCTGACAACCAGCGGCCAAACTGGTGAGGGTGAGGCCAAGGGTACGAACTAAAAAAATGCGACGATTCATGGGCAAGGGGCAGGCAAGAACCCAAAAGGCGAGACAATATTCCTTCAGACCATACCAGTTCACCCTAGCCCTTGGCCAAGTGCAATGAAGACCCTGCGTGACATTGTCAGTGTGGCAACGGCCATTCTGTTGATGACCTTTATCGGCCTCAGTTTGGCCCGGTTAGCTTACTTTTTCCTCCACAGCCAAAACCTGGTGTAGAAGGATTCAAAAAATTCAGAAGGGGCGGGAAAACCCCGCCCCTACGGTGGTTGGGTTAGCAATGAGAACTAGAAGTCGTGACGGAGGTTGATGGAGAAGTTGTTGATGCTCGCATCAGAGCGGGCAAGATCTGTCCGAAAGACGAGTTGCCCCACCGTGCGAGGACTGAGATCGGCACTGACGCCCAAGGACAAATCAATCCAGGTGTAATCGGCATTGGGAGCAGGAATAATGAAGGCTCCTCCTCCCCCCACAAACTGCGCTGTTACCTCAGGCCCCGAGTAGCTCAACCGCTGATTTAGACCCACCCCCGCAAAGGGCATGATGTACCGATCTCCGGTGGCAATGGGATAGGCCACATCGAACCCAAGTTCGGCGAATTTATAATTGCTGGCCCAACTCGACTGACTTCGACAATGAGAACGGTTATCATTATCTATATTAACCACAAAATCAAACACGAAGGTGAGGTATGACCATGGTTGCTGCTGTCCAGAGGGCTGTGCCCGTTACCGTGCTGACGGGGTATTTGGGGGCGGGCAAGACCACCCTACTGAACCGCATCCTGACCCATGAGCACGGCAAGAAGGTGGCGGTGATCGTCAACGAGTTTGGCGAAGTGGGCATCGACAACCAGCTTGTGATCGATGCCGACGAAGAAATTTTCGAGATGAACAACGGCTGCATCTGCTGCACCGTGCGCGGCGACCTGATTCGCATCATCGGCAATCTAATGAAGCGTCGCGACCAGTTCGACCACTTAGTGATTGAAACCACAGGGCTAGCCGACCCCGCCCCAGTGATTCAGACTTTTTTTGTGGATGACGAGGTGCAAACCCAGGCCAGCCTAGATGCGGTGGTCACGGTGGTAGATGTGGCCCACATTGCCCAACATTGGGACGCTGAGGAAGCCCTAGAGCAGATTGCCTTCGCCGATGTGATCTTGCTCAACAAAATCGATCTCGTCACCGAGGCCGAGCTAACGGCCCTAGAAGATCGCATTCGCGGCATGAATGCCCTCGCCAAGATCTACCGCACCTGCGACGCCCAGGTGGAGATGGATGCCATCCTTGGGGTTAAGGCCTTTGACCTAGGCAACGCCCTGACCATTGACCCCGAGTTTCTCAACGAAACCGCCCACGAACATGATGCCACCGTTGGCTCCATCGCCTTGGTGGAAGCGGGGGAAGTGGACGGCCAGAAACTCAACCATTGGATTGGATCCCTGCTGCGCGATCATGGCCCCGATATCTTTCGCATGAAGGGCATCCTCAACCTCGCTGGCGAAGACTGCCGCGTCGTTTTTCAGGGCGTACATATGCTGTTTGAAGGTCGCCAAGATCGCCCGTGGAAGCCCAAGGAAACCCGCAAGAACGAGCTGGTCTTTATCGGCAGAAACCTAGAAACCATGGCATTGGAGGCCGGGTTTCGGGCCTGTTTAGTGCCGTAATGCGCGGCTACCTATTTCACACCCCTCCTAGCTATGCCCAAACCTAAACCGCTCCTCACCCCCACCTGGCAAACCCTCCTAACCGACTATGTCACTGCCCTAGCCTGGTCTCCCGCTGGTACCCATCTGGCGGTGGCTTCGGCGGCGGGGGAGGTGGTCTTGTTTGAGGCGAAAACAGGGATATCGGTGGAGCTACAGCTGCCCCAGGGTCAGTCTACGGATGCCCTCGCCTTCTCGGCGGATGGTTGCTTCTTAGCCGCCGGGGGACAAACGGGGCGGGTGTCGATTTGGCAGATCACTGCCGCTCCACAGCTTGTGACAACCCTAGAACATCCCAGAGTGTGGGTCGATACCCTGCAATGGCACCCCCAGCAGCCAGAATTGGCCCTAGGACTGGGGCGCTACGCCCAGGTGTGGGATGCCGCCGCCCAGGAGGTGGTGACCACCCTCGACTTTGAGGACTCATCGGTGCTGGATTTGGCTTGGCACCCCAGCGGCAACGCCTTGGTGCTGGCGGGCAACCAGGGGGTAAAAAGCTGGCAACGC
>JALQST010000479.1 GCA_023264315.1 Nodosilinea sp. BSH.14 | reverse complement strand
GGACAGCACGGAGGCCTTTGACCGAGGGGACAAGTTTGCTGACTATCGCCAGATCGACAGCCTGGAGGAGTATGTGCTGATTTCCCAGACTAGGCCGCAGGTGGAAGTGTTTCGCCGCAGTGACGAGAGGCTGTGGGTGCTGCATCCCTACGCCCAGGGCGATCAGGTTTCCCTCGCCAGCGTGGGCTGGGTGGGATCCATGGCTGATCTCTACGAAGATGTCGCCTTTGCCAACAGCGTGGACGAAGATCCCCAGCCTCTGTTCGTCTAGGGCGGTTCGTCCGCCCGGTTCCGTACTATCCCTAGGGGGCGTCTCCCCTTCCCCTGGGAATCACGTAGAATAGCAGGATAGATCCCCGTGGGATAACCCACCGCTGTTGTCCCATCTGCGATTTCTTCGTTTTGAGGCCACTCCCGTTTTGAGGTCACTCCCGTGGCTCCCCCAAGGATAGCAACCGTCTTGATCGCTGTGTGATCCGTCCCCTGGAAAGCCCCAATAGTCCTATGACGAGTCCTTCCTCGAGTTTCTCTGCGGCCCCATCGGCGTCGGATGGGGTATCGTGCCACGACTGTCAGGGGCAGTTATTGCAGGATGGGTTTGATCGGCTGTTCAATGCCGTTGCGGCTCCCGTGGCCATTAAGGATGCCCACCATCGCTGGTGCTTTTTGAACCGAGCCTACGGGGAATTGTTAGGGCTCACTCCGGCGAATTTGGTGGGGCAGTCGGAAGCGGATATTTTCCCGGCGGCGGTGGCCGAAGCCTTTTTAGCCGCAGAACAGCGGGTGCTGGAGACGGGAGAGCAACAGTCTATCCAGGTGTTGCTACCCGCGCCCGAGGCCGACCCCCGGGTCTTGATTGTGGAGGTGGCCCCCGTACTAACGGTGGCGGAGCCGGATCCGCTGCTGATGGTGACGTTGCAGGATATTACTGTCCAGGAGCAGGTGGAGCAAACCCTGCGGCGACAGGCGGAGCAGGAACGGCTTTTGGGTTCCATTGCCCAGCACCTCTTGCAGTCGATGAACCCGGAGGAACTGCTGCAAACCACGGTCAACGAGGTGCGTCGCTTTTTGAAGGTAGACTGGGTGCTGTTTTACAGCTTTGACCCCAACTATCGGGGGGGGGTGGCGGAGTCAGCCACGGCCTCAATGCCCGCGAATCGGTGCGGATCCTTCGATACCCTCAACCTGATTGCCGAAGACCTCATCCACACCTGCCGAGGGGAAATTCAGGTCATTGATGACGTACACACCGCCCGGATTCCGTCGCTCTATCGGCAACGGCTCACCCAAGCGGAGGTACAGGCGGGGTTGATCGTGCCCATTGTGCAGGGAGAATCCCTCTACGGGCTGGTTTGTGCTCTCCATCGCAGCGGCCCCCGGCCCTGGCAAGACTGGGAAATTGAAGCCCTGCGGGAGGTGGCCACCCAGGTGGGCAGCGCCATCAAGCAGACCCGTCTCTATACCCAGGTGCAGCACCTCAACAGCGATCTAGAGCAGCAGGTGGCCCAGCGCACGGCCCAACTGCAAACCGCCCTAGATTTTGAAGCGACGCTAAAGCGCATCACCGACCGGGTGCGAGACAGCCTGGATGTGAACCAAATTATGCTGACGGCGGTGGAGGAACTGACCGAAGCCCTCGGGGCTAAGGGGTCAAACACCGCCCTGTATGACCTAGATCAGCGCACCTCCACGATCTACTACGAATACAACAGCTACAACAGTTCCATTCCTGCCTACCAGGGCCGCGTGGCCCACATGGCGGCCTTCCCGGAGGTCTATGATCAACTGCTGAACGGTCAATATTTCCAGTTTTGCTCCATGGAGCCCAACCCCGACCGGGGTGATGTGGCCATGCTGGTCTGCCCCATTTTGGATGACCGAGGGGTACTCGGGGATCTCTGGCTGATCAACGG
>JALQST010000478.1 GCA_023264315.1 Nodosilinea sp. BSH.14 | reverse complement strand
CGCAGCAACACCGCCGCCCGGGCCACCGACTTTTATGTCAGCGGTTGTGCCCAAGACTTTCGGCGCTTGGCCGTGCAATGGCTGGGCCACCCACCCCAGGTGAGTCAAATCTGCCTCCCGGATCTGGCGAGCCAACCCCTATCCACCGTGGATCTTCGCTGTGGCTAGCCCATCGCATGGCCCCCGTGGGGATCGCCCAGAGGAGTCGTCTAGGGCGGCGTTGCGGGGGTGTCCATCCCTAGCCAGAGGGCTGGCAGACGGGGCAGACATAGCAGCGTCGCCCACTGAGGATAATTTTTTGGATGGCAGTGCCGCAGCGGTGGCAGGGCTGGCCTAGGCGACCAAACACCCAGTGGCGGTAGTCTCGCCGCCGTTGGCCTTCGGCCTTGAGGTGGGCCGCTAGGACTAAATCGTTGGTGATGCCGCGATGGCGATAGGACTGCTGGGGCAGGGCCAGGGCTGCCTGGGCAAAGGCGTCGATCTGGGTGGGGTGGCAATCCATGGGCCGCCGGTTGGGATGGATGCCCGCCACATAGAGAATTTCGCTACGCAGATAATTGCCGATACCGCCCAGGAAACCCTGATCCAGCAGTAGGCCCGCAAAGCGTCGCCGCTGAAAGGCCACCCCTAGAGCGCGGGCGGCCACCTGATCCGGCGTCACCGTGATGTCTAGGGTATCGGGGCCGAGTTTGGCAATGTAGGGATGTTGGGGCACTTGGTTGAGGGCCAGCACCTCAATCTCCGAGGCGCTATAGAGCAACGCCCACTTCAGTTCCGTGTGGATGGCAAACCGCAGTTGACGACCGGTGGCTGGCACCGCCTGGGGTTTGCAGATCACCCACCGGCCATAGAGTTGGTTGTGGCTGTAGACGCCCAGCCCGTTATCAAAGGCCGTCACCAAGGCCTTGCCGTAGGGAATCACCTGGGTGATGGTACAGCCCACCAAGTCATCCTCGTAGGGCTTCAGGTGATCAAAGGCAAAGAACACATCCTGGGCGCGGTTTCCGGCCAGGGCGCGGTGAATTTTATCAGCAGCACGGCGAATTTCAGGGCCTTCGGGCATCGTTGCACCCCCTGCATTGGATAGGTCGAGTTTTCAAGACTCCGGCATCCCTCCCCCCGCTCATTCCTGTAGAAGAGGGGAGACGGATGTAGGGTGAAGGTCAGAGAGGAGGTTCCTAGGCCAACATGGCGCTGAGGAAAAAGAGCCCGTCTACGATCAGGGTGCTGAATACGGCTCCGCCGAAGGCCCACCAGGCCAACTGCCGCGAGGTCAACAGGGCGATGGCGGTGGCTACCAACAGAAAGAGGGCCAGCATCACGGCCCGACAGGCCGCAATATCGGTTTCCAGGGCCACCGCCGCCGCCCGCAGCACCACCGGAGCCACATCCGTTTCCACCTGCATGAGCTGTCGCCAAATGGGGAACAGATGCATCCAGTTAATGTAAAGGTCAGTAATGGCGGTGCCAAGGAGGGAACCGAGGAAAAAGTAGCTCCCCACCCGTCCGCAGCCGTAGGCTAGGCAGAGGAGAGTAATGGGCATACCCAGGGCCTCGATGGGCAAGTGCATGACGGGCTCCCACCGAAACCAGCCCCAATAGAGGGAACCGGTGAGCCAAATCCAGCCGAAACCGACGATGAGATCGCCCCAGACTTCCCATTGGGGACGCTTCATCAGCGTGGCCCCCAGCCCCAACCACAGGGGGGTAATGGCCAAGCTCACCCAGGGGAAGTAGCGCACTAGGGGCGCTTGCACAAAAACCGGTAAAATCACGAGGGCCATGGACGCCCCAAAAACCTGCACCTGATGTTGGGAACGGCTCAGCCACATCTGGGCCGCAGAGAACCACAGAAAAAGGCTTTTGCTCGGAGTGAGGCCAGGGGAGAGACTCAATGGAAACCTTAGAGGCAACTTAACATAATCG
>JALQST010000477.1:633-1932 GCA_023264315.1 Nodosilinea sp. BSH.14 | reverse complement strand
AGAGGGCACGCTGCCCAAGGCGCTCAGACCGTTGGGGGTGACTTTGTCGTTGAGGCCATTGGAGAATGCGATAGTCATAGGGTTTAACCAAACTTCAGGTGTTCAACAAAATGGAGACCGCTCTCTGAGACGGTCAAACGGCACGGACGGTAAAAACTTCAGGAACTGACCCGCTACAGGGCTCCCCCAGCGGGCATCAGCACAATGTCTTCAATGACCGCATAGCTGGGTAAGAGGACGGTGCTGAGGATGATTTGGGCCACCAGTTCGGGGGTCAGCATTTGGCTGCGGTCAAAGGCGGCGTGGACGGTGTCCGTGTCCCACAGGGGGGTGTTGACTGATCCGGGCGTCACCATCACCACTCGGATACCGTGGGCACGTTCCTCCACCGCCAGCACCTTAGACAGCGCGACTAACCCGGCCTTGCTAACGCTGTAGGCTCCCCAGTCGGGGAAGGCGGATTTGGCGGCAATGGAGGAAATGTTGACGATGGTGCCGCCGCCCCCCGCCCGCAGACCGGGCAACGCCGCCTGAATACACTGAAAAATGCTGGTGAGGTTGAGATCCATCACCTGCTGCCAGTGGTGCAGGGGCATGGTGGCCAGGGATCCGGTGTAGCCCATGCCCGCGTTGTTGATCAACACGCTAAAGGCTCCGAAATCCTCAATGATCTCGGCCATGCGGGGCTGCACCTGGGAAATATCCGCCAGTTCAATGGCAAAGCTCTTCGCAACCACGCCATACTCAGCCATCTCATCGACCACAGGCTGCAATCGCTCTAGAGATCGACCTAAGAGCGCCACGTCATACCCTGCCTGGGCAAGGGCATGGGCCGTGGCTCTGCCAATACCACGGCTGGCTCCTGTAATCAGGGCGCGACGCGGCAGGCCGGAACGAGAGGAATTGTCCAAAACTGAATACCCAAAACCAACAAATAGCGAACCAGGGGGCTAGGCGAGACCTATAAATGGAGGGCTGCTAAGCTCGCTTTCCTAAGCGTTCCCGGATCGGGGTGGTTGCGAAAACAAGGTCAAGCCCGCTTATATGTTAACAAACGTAACGCACTTCTCTCAGAAATCGCCACCATAAAAGTCTTCGATGGTGATTCCCGCAGATACCCTATTATTGCACCCCAGGATCCCCAATTCGTAGGGTACATTCGCGAAGCAAGGCACCGATTCACGAAGCTAATGTACCGAGGATCCTGGATAACCCACCCGCCATCAACCTAGGCCGCTGCTTCGGCAAAGACACCGATTTGGCGGTACTTCTGGTAGCGCATCTGCTGAAGGGCTTCGG
>JALQST010000477.1:0-626 GCA_023264315.1 Nodosilinea sp. BSH.14 | reverse complement strand
TCCATCAACCTAGGCCGCTGCTTCGGCAAAGACACCGATTTGGCGGTACTTCTGGTAGCGCATCTGCTGAAGGGCTTCGGGGGTCAGCCGCGAGAGATCTTCGAGGTTCTCCACCAACGCTTGCTTGAGAATGTCGGCGGCTTGGATGGGGTCGGCATGGGCACCGCCCACGGGTTCAGTCAAAAGCTGATCCAAAATGCCCAGGTTTTTCAAATCCCAGGAGGTAATTTTCAGGGCTTCGGCGGCTTCGGCAGAACGTCCAGCATCCTTCCAGAGAATGGCGGCGCAGGCTTCGGGGCTGGCCACGGTGTAGACGGAATGCTCGAACATCAGCAGCCGGTCGGCCACGCCGATCCCGAGCGCACCGCCGGAGCCGCCCTCACCGATCACGGTGGCGATGATCGGCACCCGCAGCCGGAACATTTCGCGCAGGTTCACGGCGATTGCCTCACCCTGCCCCTGCTCCTCGGCTGTGAGACCGGCGTAGGCCCCGGGGGTATCGATGAAGCTGAAGATCGGCAGGCGGAAGCGATCGGCATGCTCCATCAGGCGCATCGCCTTGCGATAGCCACCCGGGGAAGCCATGCCGAAGTTGCGGGCCACGTTCTCCTTGGTGTCCCGACCCT
>JALQST010000476.1 GCA_023264315.1 Nodosilinea sp. BSH.14 | reverse complement strand
AATTTGATCCAAAAGCCGACCCAAAAACTCTGCCTGGGGGACATTGCGAGGAAAGCCGTCTAGCACCCAGCCCCCCTGGGCATCCTCTTGACCTAGACGCTCCTTGATCAAGTCCAGAATCAGGTTGTCGGGAACCAACTCTCCGGCGCTCATGTACTGCGCTGCTTTCTTGCCAAGGTCAGTTCCTTCCGCCACCGCTGCTCGGAGAATGTCTCCAGTGGAAATGTGGGGAACCCCCCCTTCCGCCGCAATTTTCTGTGCTTGGGTGCCTTTCCCCGCCCCCGGTGGCCCTAGAAAAATGAGTCGAGTCACTATTGTTTCACCATTCCTTCGTAGCGTTGGGAAATGACATAGGTCTGAATTTGCTTAGCCGTGTCAATGGCAACGCCCACCAGAATGAGCAGAGAGGTTGCGCCGAAACCCCGGAAGGTGGGAATACGGGTCAGGCTTTCAACCGCGCTGGGCACCACCGCAACCAGACCGAGGAAAATGGCTCCTAGGAAAGTCAGGCGATTCAGAATTCGGCTGATGTAATCTGTCGTGGCCTTGCCGGGACGAATACCGGGAATGCTGGCTCCCATTTTCTTCAGGTTGCGGGATAAGTCTTCGGGGTTAATCACCAGGGAGGAATAGAAGTAGCTGAAGAAGAGAATCAGCAGCAAATAAACCGCCACATAGAGCAACGACGTGGGGTTGAAATAGTTGCTGACAAAGCGGTTGAAGGCCGGGTTAGACACGTATTGAGTCACCGAAATCGGCAACACCAACACCGCTGAGGCAAAGATAATCGGCATCACCCCACCCTGGTTTAGCCGCAGGGGAAGATAGTTGCTCTGCTCCAGGTACATCTTGCGCCCCACCTGACGCTTGGCGGAAATGATTGGAATCCGGCGGGTTCCTTCCTGCACAAACACAATTCCAACGATCATCGCCAGGAAGGTGATCATCAGAATGATGATGCCACCCACAATGCTGCGGTCGCCGCTTTGGGCAAGTTCCACGGTTTGGCCCAAGGAGCGGGGCAAGGTAGAGACAATGTTGAGGAAAATCAGCAGGGACGCGCCGTTGCCAATGCCGCGCTCGGTGATCAATTCCCCAGCCCACATCACAAACATAGAGCCAGCGGTGAGAGCCACCACCGTCTCCAAAACGAAGGGGATACCAGGATCCTTCGCAAACTGGTACAGCAGGAAGGAGGACAGCAGGGTACTTTGTAATACGGCCCACCCCAGGGCCACGTAACGAGTAATCTGGGAAATTTTCCGACGTCCCGCTTCCCCTTCGTTCTTTTGTAGGTCTTCCAAAGCTGGAAGCGCTGCCGTCAACAACTGAATGATGATAGAAGCGTTAATGAACGGCAAAATGCCCAGGGCAAAAATCCCTAGGGCAGATAGGCCGCCGCCCACAAAGATATCGAGGAAGCCGACAACCCCGCCTAGACTTCCTGATTGAATGGAGGCCGCAAAGGCTTGTCGATCAATGCCGGGAACCGGGATAAAAATCCCCAACCTAACTAACAACAAAAGCCCCAGAGTAACCAATAGACGACTCCGCAAGCCAGCGGCTTGGGCCATCTGCATAAAGGTTTCCTGAGCGCTTGGAGTCTTACCCCGATTAACGACCATGCAATAGCTCCTCGAACCTTAGCGCCTTTGTTCAACAAGTAGAGTGAAACACACAGGTGTTATTCCCCTAAGACTTAGTCTAAGGGATAGAGGCCCAACCGGGCTAACCCACCACCTCGCAGGTACCGCCTGCCGCTTCGATTTTGGTCTTGGCAGACTGGGTAAAGGCCGCCGCTTTCACGGTCAGCGCTACGGACACATCGCCATCGCCGAGGATTTTCAGAGGCCCGTCGTTGGTGGTGAGGATGCCCGCATCGAGCAGGGAATCCAGGGTGACTTCCGTACCCGCCGCCAGATCGGTCAGGGAC
>JALQST010000475.1 GCA_023264315.1 Nodosilinea sp. BSH.14 | reverse complement strand
CCGATCAATCCCTACGGGGAGTCGAAGCTGATGTTCGAAAAGATCCTGCGCTGGTATGACGAGATCCACGGGTTGCGTTTTACCGCGCTGCGCTATTTCAACGCGGCGGGAGCCTCGGAAAAATTCGGGGAGGACCACCGGATCGAGACGCATCTTATTCCCAACATCCTCAAAGTCGCCTTGGGTCAGAAGGAGGCGGTGGAAATCTACGGCACGGACTACGAAACACCGGACGGCACCTGCATTCGCGACTATATCCACGTGTGCGATCTGGCCGAGGCCCACATTTTAGGGCTGCAATACCTGCTGGAGGGTGGCCCCAGTGCCGTGTTTAACCTGGGCAACGGACGGGGATTTTCCGTACGAGAGGTGATTGACGCGGCCCAGCGCATCACCGGGCGACCCATTCCCGTCCTTGAGGCGGAACGGCGGGCGGGCGATGCCTCGGAACTGGTGGGCAGTAGCCAAAAAGCCCGCGACGTTCTAGGCTGGGATCCCAAATATGGCGACATCGACACCATCCTGGCCCACGCTTGGCGGTGGCACCAGCGGCGACATGGGGCCACTGTCCCCACGCCCTAACCGGCTCCCTAACCCTGGCTCGATACCCTGGATCGATCCTCCTATCGATACCCCTAGATCGATGAAAACCCTGGTGATTGGCTACGGCAATACCCTGCGCGGCGATGATGGCGTGGGCTATCGGATGGCGGAAGCGGTCGAATCGTGGGGATTGGCCAACGTAGAGGCGCACCCTTGCCACCAACTCACCCCCGACCTCGCTGCCCTGCTGGCGGAGCAAGAACGGGTGTTTTTCATCGATGCCAGCCTGCCCCAAAACCCCCACAGCCCCCTCGTGCTCACCCGGCTTCAGATTTTGCCAACGCCGTCCGCCGCCTTCACCGGACACCACAGCCACCCCCTCGATCTCCTCGCCCTGGCCCAGCACCTCTATGGCCATGCGCCCCTGGCCTACACCCTCCTGCTGCCCACCTGGGCCATGGGCTATGGCGAGGCCCTATCCCCCATTGCGGAGCGCGGCATGGGTCAAGCCCTACGCTGGCTACAAGAACGCCTGCTCGCGGCTGCCTAGGTCAACAAAAATTCGCCCTATGCTATACCTAGTTCAGACCCTAGGGCCACCTCAGCCAAAGGAGGTCATTTGAGCTTGAATCAACCGCCCAACATTGTCCGGCTCAACCTGCTGGACACGGACTACGCCAAAATTGTGGCGGGGGAGCCCATTCCCGACGCCAAAAAGCAGCGCCTTGCCCAGGAAAACTACGATTTTGATAAGTTGGGGCAGCATATTGCCCGCTATCGCTACGGCGGGATCAATCAGCAGAGCCGGGACGACATTCTCTGCACCATTGCCACCACTGCTGGACTCTTTACCCTCGCCGATGTGGAGGACATTAATGATCGCCTGCGCCACACAGGCCGGTTTTACCTCACTCCGGGCGAACGTCAGCAGGTGATCAACTGGCTCCTGGATGAGCTAGGCATTGACCTCACCCCCTGACGTCACCCTACATTCCTCTTTCCAAGGGTGACGTCAGTCAGGAATCCACACCTCCGGGCTACCGGACACCGTCACGCCCCCAGTTTTGGAGAACCGAATCACCGCAATTTGGGAATGGTCTCGGCCAAGATTCAGGTAGCCACTGGCCCACCGATCCGCCCGCACCACCCCTGTCACTTCTAGGCGATAGCCACCGGGCGACAGGTAAACCGTGTGCCGACGGTTGAAGTTGTGGGGCTGATAAATTAACCGCCCGTCTAAATACACCGCCCCCCAGTCGGTGCCGAGGGCATCAAATTCTACCCGAACCCGGCCTTCGGGCGGTTGTGGATAGGGTTGCGGCCAGGGATAGGGCCAAGGGTAAGGCCAGGGGGTTGGATGCTCAATGATGATGCGATTGGCCAAGGGTGGACT
>JALQST010000474.1 GCA_023264315.1 Nodosilinea sp. BSH.14 | reverse complement strand
GCCCCTACAGGGATCTTAGATGGAAAAATTTCAGCCTAAATGCCGAATACGGGATCTTAGGTGGAAAATTTCAGTATAAACACCCGATGCCCTGGGTGCCCTGCAACTTAAGATTTTCTTCCGAGATCCCAGGGTTCTGCTTGCGGGGAGCGGCAAGTATTATCTGCCAACACGAGAACCCTGGGATCTTTGCGGCCTAGTCTACCCCTTCAATCGGCGCAAAGCCTTGGCGTTGCACGTTTTCGCTGACGTGGCGGGGTTCTAGGAATTGCAGCAGATAATCTGGCCCGCCTGCCTTAGAGCCAACCCCAGACATTTTGCCGCCGCCGAAGGGATGGCGAGACACCACCGCCCCCGTGATGCCTCGGTTGATGTAGAGATTGCCCACCGCAAACTCGGTTTGTACCCGCTCGATGTGGGAGGGCGTGCGGGAATAGAGGCCCCCCGTTAGGCCGTAGTCGGTGTCGTTGGCGATGCGAAGGGCATCCTCAAAGTCCTGGGCTTTGATCACCGCGAGGACGGGGCCAAAGATTTCCTCCTGGGCGATCACGGCATCGGGTTTTACGTCCGTAAACACCGTGGGGCCAACGAAGTAGCCCGTTTCCGGCGCAGGTATGGCCAGGGCCAGGGTGGCTTCGGCCTTACCTTTTTCGATGTAGCCCTGGATGGTGGCCTGGGCCTGGGCATCGATGACGGGGCCGACCTTGGTGCTGGGCTGGGCTGGGTCGCCCACATTGAGGGAGCGGGTAGCTTCCACCAGGCGATGGACGAAGGTGTCGTAGACCGAGGCCACCACGATGGCGCGGGAGCAGGCGGAACACTTTTGGCCGCTAAAGCCAAAGGCGGAGTAGACTACGCCCTGGACAGCCTGATCGAGGTCGGCGCTTTCGTCGATGATGATGGCGTTTTTGCCGCCCATTTCGGCCACTACGCGCTTTAGGTGGCGTTGCCCCGGTCGCCATTGGGCCGCGTCGGCGTAGATCCGACAACCCACCTCACGGGAACCCGTGAAGGCGATCATGTGGACATCGGGGTGGTTGACTAGGTGCGCCCCCACGGTGGAACCCCTGGCGGGCAGGTATTGGAAGACTCCGGCAGGCATTCCGGCTTCTAGCAGAATTTCCGCTAGTTTGGCGGCGATGACGGCGGAGTTTTCGGCGGGTTTGAGGATGGTGCAGTTCCCGGTCACCAGGGCGGCGACGGTCATGCCCGTGGCGATGGCCAGCGGGAAGTTCCAGGGCGAAATCACCACCGCCAGCCCACGGGGAAAGTACCGATAGCGGTTGGTCTCGCCGGGATAGTCGTAGGCATAGCCCGCATCGAGGCGCTCCATTTCGTCGGCGTAGTAGCGGCAGAAGTCGATGGCTTCCGACACCTCTGGATCGGCCTGACCCAAGGGTTTGCCCACCTCGTAGACCATCCAGGCATTCAGTTCGTGACGGCGGGCTTCCATGATCTCGGCGGCGCGGCGCAGAATGGCGGCTCGTTCCTTGGCCGGGGTCGCGGCCCAGACGAGGAAGGCGGCTTTGGCGGCGGCGATGGCTTGGTCGGCCTGCTCCTGACTAGCGAGACCCAGTTTGCCGACAATTTCCGAGGGCTTGGCGGGGTTGACGGACTCCACCACTTCCCCGGTTTCGACGGATGCGCCGTTGATGATCGGGTTGTAGCGCTGGCCCAGTTGGGCGTGGACGGTCTTCAGCGCCTCAGCGGCCAGGGTGCGTTGGGTGGTGATGGCGAAATCAATATCCGCCGCATTGGGGAAGGGCACCGCCACGGGTTGCCGCTCGGCCCCTTCGATGTCTTCGCCCACAAATTCTGGGGCGGCGAGGAGCTGTTCGATCCAGCCTTCGTCTCGTCGGCCGTCGATGTCCGCAACATCCGCGATCACGACGCCAACCGGTTCTTAGCCCTCTATGCGCTGGGTGAAATCCAGAAGTTGTCCCGCACGCACGGC
>JALQST010000473.1 GCA_023264315.1 Nodosilinea sp. BSH.14 | reverse complement strand
GGCTGGTTTGAGGGCATTGATAACCAGGCGTTGGTTCACGGTCGATTTGGCAAAAAACGGGGGGTCTACCTCGGTCGGGTCAGCCGCATTGCGGAGGGGCGAGTCTTCCTAAAACCCAAAGCCCCCCTGAAAGCCGGGGATGGCGTGGTATTTGACCAAGGCAAGCCCGCCGCCCAGGAGGAAGGGGGTCGTATTTACCAGGTCATCCCCAAGGGCAAAGAAGTGGCGCTGGAATTTGGCCGACAGGCGGTGAACTTCAACCGAGTGCAGGTAGGAGATCGCCTCTGGAAAACCAGCGACCCCGCCCTGGATAAAGAACTGCGCCAAACCTACGCCGGAGACACCCCCAAATTTCAGCGCCCCATTACCGTGACGGTTCAGGGAGAGGTGGATCAGGCCTTGGTGCTAATCGCCCAGGATGAGATGGGCTACATCGTTCAGGCAGAATCCGTCATGCCCCTAGTCGCCGCCGAGGTCAACCCCCTCACCACGGAACGCCTAGAACAACAATTGGGCCGTTTAGGTAACACGCCTTTCTGTCTAGGACGCCTAGACAACCACCTCAGCGGCGACCTGATGCTGCCCGTCAGCGAACTCAACCGCCTGCGCCGCACCCTCGTCGAAACCCTCGACGCCCAACGGGCCCAACCCCGCCACTGGCAGCTTTCTCCCCAAGCCCAGCTAACGGACTTACTCCCGGCTCCCGACGCTTTGGGGACGGGGAAACCCCGCCCCTACCCGACTCCCGACTCCCGACTCCCGATTCCCGACTCCCCAACCCTCGCCGTCCTTGTCCGCACCCAGGCCCAACTCGAAGCCGCCCTAGAATCCGGCATCGACACCCTGTATTGCGAATGGGAGAACCCCGCCACCTATCGCGCCACGGTGCAGTGGTTCCGGGACAATCGCCGCTACGACAATCAAACTCTGTGGGTGGCCCCGCCGCGCATCACCAAACCCCGCGAAACCTACATTTTGGAGCAGGTGAAGCGTTCCGAGGCCGATGGCTACCTGGTGCGAAATTACGACCACCTCGCCTACTTTGCCGACCAGCGCTGCGTTGGGGATTTCTCCCTGAATGTGGCCAATGCCCTAACGGCGGATTACTTCATCCAGCGCTACGGCCTGGAACGGGTGACGGCCTCCTACGACCTCAATGCCGACCAACTGGGGGATTTGCTGCAATCGGCCCCGCCCCAGTGGTTTGAGATTACCCTGCACCAGCACATGCCGATGTTCCACATGGAGCACTGCGTGTTCTGTGCCTTTTTGTCGGACGGCAAGGATTTTCGCGACTGTGGCCGCCCCTGCGAAAGCCACCAGGTAACGTTGCGGGATCGGGTGGGCACCGAGCACATCCTCCAGGCCGATGCGGGGTGTCGCAATACGCTGTTTAACGGCGTGGCCCAAACCGGGGCGGAGTATGCCCATCGGTTGATCTCCCTGGGGGCGCAAACCCTGCGGCTGGAATTTCTCAACGAAACCTCGGCCCAGGTCAGCCGCACCATTCGGCAATACCAGCAGCTTTTGGCAGGGCGCATCACGGGCACCGAACTCTGGCGCAGCCTAACGCTAGACAGCAAGTTGGGCGTTACCCGGGGGCCACTGGATTCCACAACCCAGGGCGGTCGGCGGGTAACTAAGCCCCCTCGCTAGGCGAGATCTATATCTACAGCGGTAGCTATGTTGCTTGAGATCCGTTCGGGCTGAGCCCCCATTCCCCAGTGCATTCTTCCCACCATGGGAGCAGGGGATCTAGACGTTGGCTAGGGCGTGTCATCAATTGAGCTACAGTGAGCGCGTAGATGTTGATCCCTACCTATCATGACGACTCGACGCTATGCCCTCCGCGATGGCCAATGGGAACGCATCCAGGATCTCCTGCCCGGTTCTAAAGGCTGGGTCGGCGTTACAGCGAAGAACAACCGCCTGTTTGTCGACACGGTGCGGTATCGCTA
>JALQST010000472.1 GCA_023264315.1 Nodosilinea sp. BSH.14 | reverse complement strand
GTGGTGGCTATGAGCCTAGATTGGGGTTGGCCCATGAGTCCGAGTCGTTGGGCGGAAAATTCCTTCACAATGCCAAAATCAATCAGACACAGCACCCCATCCCGGCGGCGGATTAGGTTTTCGGGTTTGATGTCGCGGTGGATGACGCCTTGCTGATGCACATAGCTCAGCACCGTTAGCCCTTGGTGCAGTAGGGTGATGACTTCGTTTTCAGGTAGGCGCTTCACGGCCTGGAGTTCGTCTCGGAGGGTGCGGCCTTCAATGAAGTCTTGGACGATGTAGAAGTTGCCGTTTTCTTCCAAATGCGCCAACAACAGCGGGATTTGGTCATGGCGACCGAGGCGTTCTAGAATTTCGGCCTCTTGGTCAAACAGGCGGCGGGCCACCTGCCACCCATCGGCGGAAAACTTGCGTTGGGGACGCAGTTGCTTCACCACGCAGCGGGGTTGACCAGGGCGGCGTAGGTCTTTGGCGAGATAGGTGATGCCAAATCCCCCAGAACTGAGGGGTTTGATCACTTCGTAGCGCCCGTCGATGGATTGGGTCATGGCTGTGCCGGGGAAAGCGTGGGGGGAGATATGGTTTTAGCTTACCCAGCCCGCCCAGGAAAATCACGCCCAGCGCACCACCCCAAACCTAAGCCGACTGCAACAACGCTTTCAGCCGTTCGGGGCTACCTTCATCCGTCACTTGACCCGCTTGCAGCAAAAAGGCTCGGTCGCAATAGTCCAATTCCACCAGGCGATGCGTTACCCAGAGGGCCGTGAGTCCGCGCTCCTTCACCAGTTCGCGTACCCGTTTCACGAGGTCGATTTGGCTGTCGGGATCTAATAAAGCCGTGGGTTCATCCAGCAGCAGCACATGGCAATGGCGAGCAATAGCTCCGGCGATGGCGACCCGCTGTTTTTGGCCACCGCTGAGGGCGTAGATGGGGCGGCGCTTGAGGTCGAGCAAATTGATAGCGGCGAGGGCATCATCAACGCGGTTGCGAATTTCCGCCAGGGGGAGATTTTCGTCTACCAGGCCAAAGGCGACATCGGCCCCCACGGTAGGCATGACCAGTTGGTGATCGGGGTTTTGAAACACAAACCCCACGGGGGCTTCAATGAAGTATTCCCCAGCCTGGGGTTGCAGCAATCCGCCCAAAATCCGCAGCAGGGTGGATTTGCCGCTGCCGTTGTTGCCCAGCAGCATACAAAATTCGCCCCGCTCCACCGTTAGGGAACAGTTCTGCAACACGGGCTGCCCGGAGGGCCAGTGAAATTGCAGGTTATGAACGGCGATGGCGGCGTTGGGCGGGTGAGCAGTCATGGGCCGATCACGTTGCAACAAGACAGAATCACGTCAAGCCTGCGGAAGACCTCACCCCCGACCCCTCTCCTGGAAGGAGAGGGGAGTCGGAGGATCTTTTTCAAGGTCTTTTCTTTGAGGAGGGTGGGACATGGGATGGTTAGCCTAGGCCAGCCAGCGGGCGACGTCCTTGGCGTGGTAGGTGAGGATGAGATCGGCCCCGGAGCGCTTGAAGCTGGTCATGGTTTCCATCACGATTTTCTGCTCGTCCACCCAGCCGTTGAGGGCGGCGGCTTTAACCATGGAATATTCGCCGGAGACGTTGTAGGCGGCGACGGGTAGGTTGGTGGCTTCCTTCACTCGCCAAATGATGTCCATGTAGGCTAGGGCGGGCTTCACCATCAGCATATCGGCCCCTTCAGCGATGTCCAGCTCGATTTCCTTTAGGGCTTCGGTGCCGTTGGCGGGATCCATTTGATAGGTGCGGCGATCGCCAAATTGGGGGGAAGACTCCGCCGCATCCCGGAAGGGGCCGTAGTAAGCCGAGGCATATTTGGCGGAGTAGGCAAGGATGCCCACGTTGACCCAACCCTCGGCATCCAGGGCTTGGCGAATGGCTCCAATGCGACCATCCATCATGTCGGAGGGGGCCACCATATCGGCCCCGGCGGCGGCATGGGC
>JALQST010000471.1 GCA_023264315.1 Nodosilinea sp. BSH.14 | reverse complement strand
AAAGAAATTCTCAATCAGATGCTGATCCTT
Source organism: Nodosilinea sp. BSH.14 (assembly GCA_023264315.1). Taxonomy (GTDB): domain Bacteria; phylum Cyanobacteriota; class Cyanobacteriia; order Phormidesmidales; family Phormidesmidaceae; genus Nodosilinea. The sequence goes on along the minus strand of JALQST010000471.1, from coordinate 1,941 downwards.
GTCCCCGTCTCGGTCATACTCGCGGGACGTCTTGCGGCTTAGTGGTGCAGAAAAGTCCTGAAAGAGTTGCTGTGCAAGGAATCTCAAATGAGACAAGGTGGATGAGGTGGGGCATTTCATGAGAGGCTTGAATTCCCCAACTGAAGGCCAGGATCATGGAAACACCCCTTCTGTATCGTCAACGGCAAGACCAATTGAGCTTAGTGGTGCGGAAAAGTCCTGAAAGTGCTGATATTCGGTAGTTCTCAAACGGGACTGACGAGGGAAAGGAGGCATTTTATGAAGAGTGTTGTAACCACTTGGGTTCACTTCAGACCTCGATGATGATGCCGTCGTGGGGTAGGTTTGGCCTTAGCTAGAGCAGGCTGAAACCTACCCCACGACCGTCCTTTCAGAGGTCAGAATATTTAGTTTTGTAATGTGGCATTCTGCCGTTTCCTTGGGTATTCTAGAGGGGTGAGTTGGTCGCTCCGGTTGGGCGTTGTCCGTTAAACCCACAGCAAAATCAGGCATTCTGAGTGCCTGGTTTGGTTGTGGGGGTGTTCTGGGGATGATGCTCTAATGATCAAGTAAAATGCACGGAACTGGACGGCTGTCCTGGGGATAACCAATTTTTTGCTGTGGCCCTGCAACCCGGAAGCTTTTTCGCCGGGTTAGTTGATTAGGCTAGGGCCATCCAAGTTGAGGCATTCCGATGTCGCGCATTCAGCTAGAGCGACTACTCACCATTGATGAACTGATCCGTAAACCTGAACGGCAGACGGCTCAATCCTTGGCAGATGTGCTGGAGGTGAGTGAGCGGACGATTCGCGATGACATTGCCTTTATGCGGGATCGGTTCCATGCGCCGGTGAAGTTTCACCGTACCCATGGTTACTACTACACGGAACCCAACTGGCGACTGCCGACGATTCAACTCTCGAAGGGAGAACTGTTTGCCCTCACCCTGGGGGCCAGGATGCTGGAAGCCTATGCTGGGTCGGCCTATGCCCTGGATCTACGGTCGGCCATCACTCGCTTAACCGAGCGCCTACCAGAGCAAACCTGGCTAGATCTACAGCAGATTGCGGAAGATCGCCTGGTCTTCCGTTCTGGGGCGGAAACCAACCTGAATCTAGATGTTTGGCAGCAGCTAGAGGAAGCGTGTCGAGGGTCTAAGCAGGTCTGGATGAGCTACTACACCGCCAGCCGCAACGCTACCTCAGAGCGGGTGTTAGACCCCTATCTGCTGCACATCTACCGAGGCACCAACCCCTATGTGATTGGCTGGTGCCATAAGCGGGATGAGGTGCGCTGGTTCCGGGTAGACCGCATTCGAGAACTCAAGCTCCTGGAGGATGGCTTTGAGCGCAAGCCGGATTTTAACGCCAAAGACCACCTGGAGATGATCTTTCAGCACGAGGTGGGCGGTGTCCCGGTGACGGTACGCATTTGGTTTGATGCCAAAGTTGCGCCCTACATCCGAGAACGGCGCTGGCACCCCACCCAGGAGCTACAAGAACACGAGGATGGGGCGGTGACGCTGCAAATGGTGGTGCGGGGTATGAACGATGTGAAACGGTGGGTGTTGGGCTATGGGCGAGGGGCTAGGGTGCTGGAGCCCCCGGAGTTGGTGGCGATGGTGCGGGACGAGATTGAGGGAATGGGACAGCGCTACAGTCCACAGGTGGTGAAATGAGTCAGCCAAGATTTTGGGCCAAAACAGGCCAAGGAAATGTTAGGGCCGATGGCCAGCCCGAATATCATCCCGTTATTTGTCACCTGGCAGACACGGCAGCGGTGGCGATGGAGATTGTAAAAACCTATCTGAGTCCTGTGGCCAAGGAACGTTTAGCCAACGGTCTAGGGCTAGGTAATGATGAATCCCTTGTCCGATGCTGTGGCTTTATGGCGGGTAGCCATGACCTGGGTAAGGTTAGCCCTGCCTTTCAGTTTCAGGTA
>JALQST010000470.1 GCA_023264315.1 Nodosilinea sp. BSH.14 | reverse complement strand
GCTAAGCTGTTAGTTATCTAAAATACACTAGCTAGATATCCGTCAAAGCCTTTTGGAAAGGACTCTGGAGAAAGGCACCATGCAATTTAGATGCACATCAGCTTACTGGCTACGTTTGCTAGTGGCGACAGATTTGATGTCAGAGGAACGAATGAAGGGATTGATTGGTGAGTCGGAAGAGTTGGTGAAGATTATGTCGAAGATTGTGGTGAATACGAAGGGGAAGGATAAAGTTCAAAATTGAAAATTCAAAGTTCAAAAAGGTCAACCTAGACTTCTTCATTTTTTGAATTCATCATTTTGAATTTTGCATTGAACCGCTACAGTTTACAAGCCTCGGTGCGAGAGAAGACACAACCCACCCCGACCCCACCCACGATTCAGCCCACCCAACACAAACCGCGTAACGAGGAAATTCCCCCGTGGGCGAAAAAGAAGGGTTGGCTTTTAGGTCGGTGTGGTACAGGTAAGAATTGCCCTTGCGCCAGCCGACGCGCTCACAAAACGTGTGCCAAATTTTATCACCTGGATACGCTCCATCCAGCTTGGCTCCGCATTCCACATAAATTTGCTTCTGCACGCTAAAGCCAAACGTCCCCTGGCTATACTTCACCCACAGCCCATCAAGGGTGCGTAAATCCGTGCAAGGAAAGTTCAGCAATTCATCCTCAGTAGATCACAAACTCATGTAGACATCGGTAGATAGACAGCCTGGACGAGGGGGAAATGTCGTTCAACGCCTTGGCGGATGAAGGAGAGCATGGTTTTGAGCGGGAAACGCTCTCGAAAGACCCGTCTGCCGCCTCGTCGGGGCGCACTGACGGTCTGCCACAGGAGGTACACCCAGAGGTTGACCAAAATGAAGGCCAGCGCAACGTAAAGCAGTCGGAGCACGGGATTTTTGGTGGTCGAGCGGATGCGGGCCTGATTTTTGAGGCGGTAACTGGTCTCAATGCCGAAGCGGTCACGGTAATGGCGATGCACTTGCGACAGGGCGACGTTCGCCCGATAGACGACGTAGAGCAGGTATTGGATCCCGTGCTTTCCGTGAGCCCCGTTGCGGTAGCGGCAGACCACGACCATGGGGCACCTCACCGACCCATGAGTGGTGCTGCGGAGGGTGTAGTCGGTGGGATAACTCCGTCGTCCACGGCAAAGGGCGCGGGTGCCGCCCGTTTTGCCTCGCAGGATGGCGGGCATGATGAACGGGAGTTTCAAGGCCATCAGCCAGCGAATCACCGGGACGCTGTAAAAGCCTCGGTCGAGATAGAGCCGCTCTACCTTCACCGCTAAGGTGTCCATCGCGTCGAGCAAGTGGGTGATAATCGCCACAGCGGTCTCCCCTCGTCGCACCGCATGGATCGCCAACGTCACCCGCCGATGGGCGCGAATCACGTACACCGTGGCGTAGGCCAAAAAGGAGGTGGTACCCGCTTTGGCCTGAGACCGATAGATATACGGGGCTTCCGCCTCACTCGGCTGACCATAGTAGGGCAACAGGTGCAGGTCGATGGCTAAGCGATGGCGATGATTCACGATGCCCGATGGCAGGTGGCTTTGCAGCGCCGCATTCACTTGCCCCTCCACGGTCGTCATCTCCTCAAATTTATTTAGGTGGTACCGGAGATCGTTGCCGGTCGGCACGCCGGTTAGGTGTTGGGCGGCATGTTCAATGCTGTCGTGATGGCTGGCCGCCCACAGCAACACGGCGTAGAGGGTCTCCGACGGGCACTCCCCTTGCATGGACACCGGCAGATGAGTTTTTAAACACTCTAGAGCTGCACTCAAGGTTGCCTCGTCGGTCAACACTGGCGTAGGAGATACTGAAGAAGGGCAGGTAGTCATGGCTTTTCGTCCAATGCTTCTAGCCTGACCCTACCCCTTTTCTACGGATTCAGCCCCTAGCTCGATGCTTTGTGATCTACTGATCCTATCAAAGTTTTCTGTTTCCGTCCCCTTGCGGGGAATTGAGGCAGCAATTC
>JALQST010000046.1 GCA_023264315.1 Nodosilinea sp. BSH.14 | reverse complement strand
CAAGCACCTCGCGGACGTGATTGAAGGCGTTCCGTTCAAGGATGGATACCGAACGGATGACAACCCCGATGTGACCCAGATGCAGGACGCCGCCTAGATCCGAGCTATACACCAGATTTGACAATATCTCACCAAGACTTCAGAATTGAGTCAGCATCAAAAATTCATAGGTCGATGCATTAGTTAATCCTTTTTAATATTACGACATCATTTTCTCAGAATGTCTGGGATGCTTAAATTCTCCCAGGGCTGATTAAGTCAGGGTTTTGCGGATTTTGATCGGGGATAATAGCCCTCATTTTTTGACCTAAATCGCTCCATCCATTGAAGTCAGAAGTTGAGATTTAAAAAATCATTCCCCGCAGCGGTAATCAAGGCTTTACGAAGGACAATGCGCTTCGACTTGAAAGCCGCTACCATAAAATCACTGAAATTAATTTAGCTATCGGTTAAGTACCTTGATTCACATCAGTTGCTAGCACATTGACGTTCGCGACCATTTTTTCCCCTCGCGATCATGATGGTTTTTGCCGTGCTTTCCCCCAGCATTCTGACCGCCATCGGTTGGTGCTATAGCCATTGCCCCTTTGCTTTCAGTTCATGTCCTTCGCGTATCGTCCTTGTTCACTTCGGTCTAGCCTAGCGTCGGCTTTGGGTTAACCCCGCACAGAGGCTTTATGGGCAGACCGTCACTCTGTAGTTAGGGGCCAACCATGATCCGACCATCTATCCAGACTTCCCAACCGTCCCAAGAATCCCAGACCTCTCCCACGGCTGAACCCCGCTTCGATGTCGTACAGCCTAGGGAATCAGCGGCCTATCCCGCGCCGCCGCTACGCCCCGTCTACAGCGAGTCCTCGGAGCAGTTGAAGCAGGCGCTATTCAACAATCTCTACTGTGAGCAGGGCAAGGACGAGCAGTTTGCCAACGCCCACGACTACTACATGGCTCTGGCCTACAGCGTGCGCAACGAGTTGATGAAAAAGCGCATTCGCACCGCCAAAACCTACGCCGACACCAAGGCCAAGGCGGTCTATTACCTGTCGGCGGAATTCCTCATGGGTCGCCACCTGGGCAACGGCCTGATCAACCTGGGCCTGCACGAAACCATGCGCCACACCCTGGCGGACATGGGCCTCGATTTGGATGAACTGCTGGAGCGGGAGGCGGAACCGGGCCTCGGTAACGGCGGTTTGGGGCGGCTGGCGGCCTGCTTTATGGATTCCCTCACGACCCTAAACCTGCCCGCCATTGGCTACGGCATCCGCTACGAGTTTGGCATCTTCACTCAGGTGCTCCACAACGGCTTCCAGCACGAGCAGCCCGATAAGTGGCTGAGTTTTGGCAATCCCTGGGAGATCGCCCGCCCCGATTATCAGGTCGAAATCAAATTCGGCGGCTACACCGAGGTCTATAAAGACAGCGACAACGACTACCGGGTGCGCTGGATGCCGGGACAGACGGTGATCGGCGTTCCCCACGATTCCCCGGTTCCAGGCTACGGCACCGAGAACGTCAACATTCTGCGGCTGTGGAAGGCGGAGGCCGACAGCGCCTTTGACCTCCATGCCTTCAACGCTGGGGACTACTTTGGGGCCGTGGCCGACAAGATGATTTCCGAGAACATCACAAAAGTCCTTTACCCCAACGACGAAACCCTCCAGGGAAAAGAGCTGCGGCTGCAACAGCAGTATTTCTTCGTGGCCTGTTCCCTGCAAGACATCATCCGGCTGCATCTGCGGGATCATGGCCATCTAGAAACCCTGGCCGACTTTGCCGCCATCCAGCTCAACGACACCCACCCGGCCATTGGCGTCGCCGAACTGATGCGGATTCTGCTGGACGAGCACCATTTTGACTGGGATCAAGCCTGGACGATTACCCAGGGCTGCTTCGGCTACACCAACCACACCCTGATGCCCGAAGCCCTGGAATGCTGGTCGGTGGATCTGTTTGGGCGCTTGTTGCCCCGCCATTTGGAACTGATCTACGAAATCAACCATCGCTTCCTCAGTCAGGTGAAGCTGCGCTATCCCAAGGATCCCGAACGGCTAGAGCGGCTGTCGTTGATTGCCGAAAGTCCCGAACGGAAAGTCCGCATGGCCAACCTCGCCTGTGTGGGCAGTCACGCCATCAACGGGGTCGCCGCTTTGCACACCGAACTACTGAAACAGGACGTGCTGCGCGACTTCTACGAACTCTGGCCCGACAAATTCACCAACAAAACCAACGGCATCACCCCCCGTCGCTGGCTGTTGCAGTGCAACTCCCGCCTGTCCCAGTTGATCACCGAAACCATCGGCGAAAGCTGGATTACCAACCTAGATGACCTGCGACAACTGGAAGCCCACCTGGATAACCCCACCTTCCAGCAGGCTTGGCATTCCATCAAACAGGCCAACAAGTGGGATCTGGCCCACATCATCCACAGCCGCCTTGGCATCGAGATCAACCCCGACTCGATGTTTGATGTGCAGGTTAAGCGTATCCACGAATACAAGCGGCAGTTGTTGAACATCCTCCACGTCATCACCCTGTACCACCGGATTTTGCAGCACCCCGATCAGCCCATCTTGCCCCGCACGGTGATCTTTGGCGGCAAGGCGGCTCCGGGCTATGCCATGGCCAAGCTGGTGGTGAAGCTAATCACCGCCGTCGCCGATGTGGTCAACGCCGATCCCATCGTGGCCGGACGGTTGAAGGTGGTCTTCCTGCCCAACTACAACGTCTCCCTGGCCCAGCGCATCTTCCCCGCCTCCGACCTCTCGGAGCAAATTTCCACCGCTGGCACCGAAGCCTCCGGCACTGGAAACATGAAATTTGCCCTCAACGGTGCCCTCACCATCGGCACCCTGGATGGGGCCAACATCGAAATCCGCGAAGAAGTGGGGGCCGACAACTTCTTCCTGTTTGGCCTCACCACCGAGCAGGTGTCCGCCTGTAAGGCCGTGGGCCACAATCCCTGGTTCTACTACGACACCAACCCTGAACTGAAGCGCGTCCTGGATAGCATCGCTAGCGGCCTCTTTGCCCCCGACCATCCCGATCTGTTCCTGCCCCTGCTGGATTCCCTGCTGGTGGACGACCCCTACCTGGTGATGGCCGACTTCGGAGCCTACGTGCAGTGTCAGGAGCACGTTAGCCGCTGCTACGAAGACCAGGCTCGCTGGACGCGGATGTCCATCCTGAACGCGGCCCGCGTCGGCAAGTTCTCCGCCGACCGCACCATCGCCGAATACACCCGCGACATCTGGCACGTCAAGCCGATTCCGGTGAACCCCACCAACGGCTAAACGGGTCTTTTCCCCATCCCACACCCATCCCCTCTGCGCCAAGACTGGCCCCGGAGGAGGTGGGCGTTCGCTATCGTTGATACGAATTGCAATCCCCGAATCTGTTACGACAGGGTAGCGGTGCCCCCTTGCCTGTCCTTGGGGTGCGCCGATGCGGTGTTGGGGTAAGGGGTTGAATGCGGATCGAGCAGCTTCAGGCATTTTTGGCGGTGGTGGAGACGGGCAGTTTCCAGGCGGCGGCGCACCAGTGTCAGGTCACGCAATCCACCGTGAGCCGTCAAGTGCAGGTGTTGGAAACAGAATTAGACGCCCCCCTGTTTCATCGAGGTGCCCAGGCCAAGCTGACGGTGGCCGGAGAGCGCCTTTTGCCCAAGGCCCGCCGCATTTACCAAGACTGGACGCAGGTGGCGCGGGAAATTGCTGACCTAATGGCCGGAAAGCAGCCGGAATTGTGCGTCGCGGCGATTCAGTCGGTGTGTTCCACCCTGCTGCCCCCGGTGCTGCAACGGTTTTGCGAGGAGTTTCCCCAGGTGCAGCTTCGGGTCACGGCCTTGGGCAGCGACCGTTCCCTCAAGGTGCTGCGGGATGGCCTGGTGGACTTGGCCATTGTCATGCACAATCCTCGCCTGGTGGCGCAGTCGGAAATGGTGGTGACGCCCCTGTTTGAAGAAGCCGTGGAGGTGCTGATGGGGGCGGATCATCCCCTGGCCAGCCAGCCCCAGGTGTCGTGGGAGGCCCTGTCTCGGTTTCCCCAGGTGATCTTTAAAGATGGCTACGGGATGCAGCGCCTCGTCCAAGAGCAATTCCAAAACCGGGGAGAACGCCTCAAGGCCGCCCTCGAACTCAACACCCTAGACGCTTTTCGGGGGGTGATTCGCCAAGGCAACTTCATCGCCCTGCTGCCCCAGTCGGCCCTGGTGGAATGCTACGCCGACCCCACCCTAGCGGTGCGCCCTACGGAGGAACCTACCCTGACCCGCTCGGTGGTGCTGGTGACAACCCGAGATCGCCTCACCATTCCCCCCATTCGGAGGTTCTACGACCTGGTGCAGGGGGTGTCAGCCACGGTGCTGGATTCGGTGAAACAGGTGGAAGCGGCGATGGTGCAACGCTAGGGCGGGGCAGTATTCCTCGATAGACGAAAAATCGGACAGGGCTAATATCTCTCTACCCCTTGAACTCGGTAGGATAAAGGCGACCTAGGGCGGAAGGACAGGAAACAGGATGAGTCAGGAATTTCGGGATTTGCTCAAAAAGGTGGGCAGCGGTAGCCATACCTCCAAGCCCCTCAGCCGGGAGGAGGCCAACGCCGCCACCCAAATGATGCTGACCCAAACCGCCACCCCGGCACAAATTGGGGCCTTCATGATCGCCCATCGCATCAAACGGCCCACCCCGGAGGAACTGGCAGGCACCCTCGATGCCTACACCGCCCTGGGGCCAACCCTCCCCGCCATAGCCGATGGCCGCCAAGCCCTAGTGCTGAGTTGTCCCTACGATGGCCGTTCTCGCACCACCCCCGTCACGCCCATTACCACCCTGACGCTGCTGGCGGCGGGGATACCCGTGGTGCTCCACGGCGGCGACCGGATGCCCACGAAGGAGGGAATCCCCCTGGTGGAACTGTGGGCACAGTTGGGGGTAAATCTCACGGAGCTTTCCCTCCACCAAAGCCATAACTTGCTGAATCAAACCGGGTTCGGCTTTGTGTATCTGCCCCAGCATTTCCCCCAGGCCAATGCCCTGGTGCCCTACCGAGAACAAATCGGCAAACGGCCCCCCTTTGCCACCGTGGAACTGATGTGGTCGCCCTACGGTGGCCCCCATCGGCTGGTGCTGGGGTTTGTGCATCCCCCCACGGAAGTCCTGTCCCAGGCTACCTTTGCCCTGCGCGGTCAGCGGGAGTGGATGGCCGTGAAGGGGCTGGAGGGCGGTTGTGATCTGGCCCGTGGCCGCACCGCCATCGTGGGGATTCATCCCGCTGAGGCTGCCCCCGATGACCCCGTGGAACGCCTGCTGCTGCACCCCCGCGACTACGGCTTTGAGGGCGACGATGTGCCCCTGGAGGACGAAACCACCCTCGGCGAAGCGCTACTTTCGGTGCTGGCGGGTCAGCCCTCGGAACTGTTCAAAACCGCCCAGTGGAACGCAGGCTTCTACCTTTGGCAGGGGGGCGGGGCTGAATCTCTGGAGGCAGGACTTGCCCTCGCCCACGACCTGCTCACCCAAGGCCAAGCCCTGGCCGAATTGGAGGAGGTACAACACCATATCGCGGCTCTAACAGCCACGCTGGTCTAGCTGCTGCGCCGGAAGGGACGTTAGCCTTCGCCTTCGAGGATTTTGGGCACCCTGAAAAAGTCCTCTTCCCGGTCGGGGGCGCAGTTCAGCATGGTTTCCGGTCGCCAAAGGGTTCTAACGCATCGGGGCGGGTGATGTTGTTGAGTTCGATGGCGCGGGTGGTGGGTTCCACGTTGGCGGTGTCGAGTTCGCTGAGCTGCTCCACGTATTCCAAAATGCGGCTGAGCTGCCCGGTGAACTGCTGCTCTTCTTCGGGGGAAAGCTCCAACCGAGCCAGCAGCGCAACTTTCTGAACCTGTTCGAGATCAATCATGGTGTTGGAATCACAAAAACTATCACTAACGTAGGGTGGGCAGTGCCCACCATCAGAGCCTTGGCCCTCACCCCCAGGCCTCTCCAACGGGGAGAGGGGGGCCGGAGGGGCTGCTGCTTGACACATCTCCGAGATGTCTATGACCGCTTTGGAGATCCCCCTAAATCCCCCTTGGAAAGGGGGACTTTGATTCCGGTTCCCCCCTTAATAAGGGGGGCTAGGGGGGATCCAACCAAGGCACCAAGCAGCATAGAGACTGACCTATAAGGGGCGATTGGAGACATACCGTTCAGGGAACAGGTGGGCACTGCCCACCCTACGGGGGATGAGGCGGACGGCCTTAGAAGAAGATGTCGTTCTTGAGGCGTCCGGTGTTTTTCATCCAGTTTTGGGCCTCGATATAGTTATTGGGGGCGATGGTGATGGCTTCCAGCCAGTAGCGGGCGGCTTCATCGAAAAAGGTTTCGGCGGAGTCGCTGTCTCCGGCGGCTTCGGCCTGTTCGCCCTTGTAGTGGTAGATCACGGCCATGTTGTTGAGGGCTTGGCACATGCGGGGGTTGAGGTCGATGGCTTCCTGGTACTTTTCCATGGCCAGTTCATGCTCGCCGTTGCTGGCGTGGATCAGGCCCATGTTGTAGAGGATGAAGCTGCGGTCGTAGGGGTCTTCTTCCAGGGTGAGGGCTTCGCGGTAGTTTTCCATCGCCTCGGCATATTCGCCATCGGCCTGGGCCGACATACCGTCGCGGTAGTAGGCAAAGGCTTCCTTCTCGCTCTTTTTGGCGGGCATCATCTTGAGAATCATGTCCGCCATCACCGTAAAGGACTTGTCGATGAAGTTGTCGTTACGCTGGGTTCTGGGCATAGATGATGTCCACCAATGAGGGCTAGAAAAACAGAGAATTAGGAAACCTTGCCTTTTAGATTAGCCTACCAAAAAGCCGCTGGTCTGCCCCAGGCGAATCTTAGAACCCTGATTCTAGCTCCCCTACTCTAGCTCCCCTCTCCATTTGTGGAGAGGGGCTGGGGGTGAGGTCAGCCAGAGACTTGGCCATCACCCCATCACCTGCTGTACCAGGGTCGCCAGTTTTTGGGCGCTGTCCCGTACCGCAAGATTCCCCGCCGCTGTGGCCATGGTGGCGAGTTGGTTGGGGTGTTGCAAAAGCTGGGTTACGGTGTGAGACAGTCGTTCTGCGGTCAGTTCTTTTTGGGGCAAAAGTTGGGCCGCTCCGGCGGTGCTGAACACGCGGGCGTTGATGGTTTGATGATCCTCCGCCGCTGCGGGGTAGGGAATCAGCAGGGAGGGGGTGCGGGTGATGGCCAGTTCCGTCAGGGTGCCTGCGCCGGAACGACAGAGGGCTAGATCCGCCCGATTCAGCAGCGCTGCCATGGTGTCGAAAAAGGGGCGATGGATGTAGTGGGGATGACTGAGAGCATCGGTGTCGGGGTCGTTGTTTCCGGTTTGGTGGATAATCCAAGCACCTTGCGCTAACCAGGCAGGGGCCGCCTGACGCACCAGCCGATTGACCGCAACGGCCCCCTGACTACCGCCAAAAATCAGGATCAGCGGCACGTCTGACGGAATTTCGGGATCGACTAACTCCGGGGGAGGGTTCACCAAAAAGTCGGCCCGCACAGGGGTGCCCACCGTCACCGTATGGGCCTTGGGCAGATACGTCTCGGCGGCATCAAACCCAAGCGCTACGGTGGTACACCAGGAACTCAGCCAGCGGGTGACTTTTCCGGGCAGGGCGTTGGATTCGTGCAAGACCGTGGGCAAACCGAGGGAGTGGGCCGCGAGGATGGCTGGGGCGGCAATGTAGCCCCCGGTGGTGAACACGCCGCTAAATTGGCCCTGTTTCAGCAGTTTTCGTACCCGTCGCGTGGCTAGGGTGCACTGGCTCAATAGTCGCACCGTGCGGATTCCAGGCCGTCCCTGAAGCCCCGCCAGTTTCACCGTATGCAAGGGGTAGTGATCGGCTACTAGGGTGGTTTCTAGGCGATTGGGCACCCCCAGCCATTCCAGCGTATAGCCCATCTGCTGAAGCTCGGTGGCGGTGGCCAAGGCGGGGAACAGGTGGCCCCCGGTACCGCTGGCAGCAACCAGAATTTTCGGCGACGGGTTCGACCTTGTCCCCGGTGGCGCAGGGCTTGGCAAATTAGGAGGTAACTCCGACGGCTGGGAGGAAAGAGTTTGGGCCACGGTCTTGTCTCGCCCGCAAAAACGCCTTTCACTATACCAACTCCTTGGCCCTTGCCCTAAGCTTGAACTACGGGAACGGAATCTGAGCCGCTGGCGTCCGTTGTCGCAGGTTAACCACTGGTGAGGAGATTGGGTATGGGGCAGTTTGGTGTGGATGGGGCGTCGATGGGACGGTTGGGCGGTCTGACCGGGGCAGTTTGGGCGCTGGCTTTTGGAGTAGGTCCGGCCCTGGCGGCTCCGGCAAACACGGCTCCGGCTGCGGTGCGCCAAACCCTAGATCGGATTGAAACCGCCGCCAATGCCCAGGATTTAGACGCCGTGATGGCCGCCTACGACAGCACCTTCACCAGCGATACAGGCTTTGACCATGGCCAACTGCGCCAAACCCTCGCAACTTTCTGGCAGCAGTACAGTACCCTGACCTACGATGTGGAACTGCTGAATTGGGAAGCCGCTGGCCCCGGGGCCTACACCATCGAAACTCGGACGCGGGTGAACGGGGTGCAAACCCTGCCCGACCGACGGCTGAACCTGGAAGCCGATGTCACCTCCCGGCAGCGGTTGGAAAATGGCCAAATCGTCCGCCAAGACACCCTGGCGGAAACCAGCCGCATCACCTCCGGCACTAACCCGCCCACCCTGCAAACCCTGCTGCCTAGCCGCCTCTCCCCCGGCCAATCCTTCGCCTTCGACACCATTGTGGTGGAACCCGTGGAGGGCCGTTCCCTGATGGGCGTGGCGGTGGATGAAGGGGTGACGGCCACAGACTTTTTTGAGCCCCGTCCGGTGGTGTTCGATGTGCTCAGTGCGGGCGGGCTGTATAAAGTGGGCACCGCCCCCGCCCGCCCCGACCAACGCTGGATTTCCGCCGTCATTATCCGAGAAGATGGCCTAGTGGTGGAAACCCGCCGAGTGTCTGTGGAATAGGCCCCTAGGGCATCCCTGGCGATGGGGTAGAGGGGACGACCGTATGGCCTAGGTGGCCTTCGCCGATTGCCAGAGGGCAAAGGCGACTTGGTTCAGCAACATTTCCACATCAAAGGGTTTGTCTAGGAAGACATTGGCCCCAGAAGCGAGGGCTTGTTTGGCATGGCTGGGAATGCCGCTGAAGGCGATGATGGGCAGGCTGGCATCTTGGCTTCGCAGGCTTTCGATCACGCTAAAGCCGTCTAGCACGGGCATCATAATATCCGTGATCACAAGCTGAATGGCCTCTTGGTGTTGGTGGTATAGGGAAAGAGCCACAACCCCATCCTGGGCCAAGAGCAGGCGGTAGTGTTGGCTTTCCAGCAGAGATCGCAGCATATCGCGCCCAATCTCTTCATCCTCCACCAGCAGCAGGGTAGCCCCTGGGGAGGGCGGCGGCGTAGACGGAGGCAGGGCGGTTGGGTCAAGGGCCGGAGACGGATCCGCCACGCGGGGGAAATAGACCTGAAACTGAGTGCCCTGGCCCACCTCGCTCAAGACTTGCAAAAAGCCGCCGCTGGCCTTCACCAATTCGCGCACGGTGGCCAAGCCCAGTCCGGTTCCTTGGCTGGGGGCTTTGGTGGTAAAAAATGGATCAAACATCTGCCGCTGCACCTCCGGGGAGATGCCGCAGCCCGTATCCGCCACGGTGATCCTCACGTAGGCTCCCGGCTGGGCTGCTGGAATGGGGTTGGCCGGGGCTTCATCCACCCAAACCTCTGCCGCCGCTAGGGTCAATAGGCCACCCTGGGGCATGGCATCGCGGGCATTGACGCAGAGGTTGAGGATGATCTGATGGAGGTAGGTCGGATCCGTCAGAATGGTGCCGAGGGGCGGAGGATTCTCCCCTAATGGGAGATCCGGCTGAATTTGAATCGTTTTCGGAAAACTCTGACCCATGAGGGCAATTTCCTCCCATAGCGCCGCCACCGGATCGACGGGGATAGGATGGCCGTTGGGGGCGCGGGTGACGGCCAAGATTTGCTTGACCAGGTTGGCCCCTCGTTTGGCACTCCGCTCGATCAAATTCAGCTTTTCCTGGCCCTTGGGATCAAGCCCGACTTGGGTCAGCCGGAGCAGTTGGGTCATGGTCAGAATAGGGGTGAGGATGTTGTTGAGGTCGTGGGCGATGCCGCTGGCCAAGGTGCCCAGATTTTCGAGCCATTGGGCGTGGTAAAACTGGGCTTCCAGCCGTTTCCGTTCGGTGATGTCGGTGGAGATGCCGCAGAGGGCGTAGGGCTGGCCAGCGCCATCGTAGAGGGGAAACTTGACGGTGATATAGCTGTGGATACCATCGGCTAAGGGAGCCATGTCCTCAAATTGCAACCGTTGGCCAGAGGCGAGCACCGTACGGTTTTGGGCTACAAAGGTATCTGCCACCTCGGCGGGCCAAAGGTCGTGCAGGGTTTGACCCACCAGCCTCGCTGGAGTGGTGGCGAACAGGTCAGCATAGCTCTGGTTGACCAGCACATGGCGGTTGTCTGCGTCCAGCATATAGATAGCGGCGGGGGAATTGTCTAAAATCGCCTGGAGCCGTTGTTCGCTGGCCAGCAGGGCTTCCTTGATTTCGGTTTGTTGGGTGATATCAATGGCGGTCAGGACGTGGCCAATGGTGTCGCCACCGGGGGATATCATCGGGCCAACGCGCATGGACACCCAGTGAATGTCTCCGGCGGGGGTTCTGAGCCGAAAATCCGGGATGGTCTGGTGATGGTTCTCCAGATACTGCGTCCAGGCGGCGGTGAGCAGCTCGTAATCCTCAGGATGCACCCCCTGAAACCAGCCGTCCCCTAGGCAATCCTCCAGGCTCAGCCCGGAGAGTGCACACCAGCGGGGATTGGCATAGAGACAGATGCCGTCGGCGGTGGTTTGGCAGATGCCGATGGGGGCCGCGGCACTGAGGGATCGAAAACGGGCTTCGCTTTCTTCCAGCACCGCCTGTATCTGCTGCCTCGCCAGCAGTTCGCGGCGGGTTTGGGCATAGAGCTCGGACTGGTGAATGGCAATGCCCACCTGGGTGGTGAGGCGCTTCAGCAGGGCAATTTCTGAATCCTGCCACTGACGCGGAGCATCGCACTGGTGAGCGATGAACAGCCCCCAAAGGGTGTTTCCTCGCAAAATGGGCGCAGTTAAACTGGCCTGCACCTGAAACAACCGCAGCATATCAACGTAGCAAGGCGCTAGGTCAGCCTGGTGAATGTCGTGCAAGACCGACACATAGTCCCGGCGAAAGCGTTCAAGGAAACGCTCTTCTAGGCAGGCATCCGTGATCGTCGTGGATTGCATTGCTAGCCACGCTCTTCCCACCGACTCCATCACCACCTCCCCCTGCCAGTTGGGCTGGAAGCGGACAACGATGACCCGATCACAGGCTAGCCATTCCCTTACCCGGTGCACCGCCGTGCGAAGGATCTGATGCAGATCGAGGGATTGACGAATTTCCTGGGCGATGTCGTTGAGGAGATACTCTTGGCGGATTTGCTGCTCTAGGGTGTTCTCAGCGGCCTGGCGATCCGTAATGTCGTTAAAGAGGATGGCCACCTGGCGCTTTTCCGGCGCACCGATGCGAGAGGCGTAGACATCGTACCAGCGGCCCCAGCCCGCCGCCTGTTGCTCAAAGCGGGCCGATTCTCCGGTGAGGGCCACCCGGCCATAGATCTCATACCAATGTTCCTCCAGTTCGGGGGCAATGTCGCGGATGGTGCGGCCACTCAGGGCCACCTCCAGCGACAGCGCCGTTAACTGCTCGAAGCGAGGGTTGGCCTCTAGAATGCGGTAGTCAACGGGTTTACCCGCGTCATTCAGCAGAATCTCGGCAATGCAGTAGCCCTCGTCCATTTCGTTGAACAGGGTACGATACTTCGCTTCCGATGTCTGGAGTGCCTGTTCGGCATAGGCCCGTTCCATCCGGGGAAAGGTCGCGTTGGCCACCTCTTGAATCAACTGCACCTCATCGTTGCGCCACTGACGAGGGGCGGAGGCATGGACGGTAAAGGTATACATCCAAACCCCTTGGCGATGGAAAGGCACACTGACGCAGGCGTAAACATTGAGGGCGGCGTAGCGCTGATGGTCTACACGCGGATCAGTCTGGGTGTCGTGGATGATGGTGGGTTTCCCGGCCCGTGCCGCCTGCCGAGAGTCCTCGCTAATGAAGTCGGAGATGAGATAAACTCCCCTCACATCTGGCGTATCGGCGAGGTGCCAATCATAGTTCACGATGGCCTGATCCTGGTCGTCGTTGATTTCCACAAAGACACAGCGGCTAATCGATAGGTAAGCGCCCACCCTCTCGCCAACGGCCTGCATAATCTCTTCAGTGGTGGACCGATGGGAAAAAACGTCAGCCATATCCGCCAAACAGGCCAGATGGGCCGCTGTGCGTTGGCGTTCCGCATCCAAGCTACCTCCCATCCACCCAGCCCCGCCAGACGATGACCCAGAATTCTG
>JALQST010000469.1:1709-1990 GCA_023264315.1 Nodosilinea sp. BSH.14 | reverse complement strand
AGGAATTGCTGAATTCCAGGGTGAGATGCCCTTCCCAGCTGGCCTCGGCGGGGGTGGTATTCACGATGATGCCCAGACGGGCATAGGTGCTCTTGCCGAGGCAGATCACCGTGATGTTGGCCGGCACCCGCATCTTCTCCAGGGCCACACCCAGGCCGTAGGAATGGGCCGGCAGGATGAAGTAGTGCCCGTCGTCGTCCTGATGCAGGGGTGCGGGCTCCAGGTTGGCGGGATTGAACCGCTTGGGGTTCATCACCGTGCCCGGCACATGGCGGAAGATC
>JALQST010000469.1:0-1688 GCA_023264315.1 Nodosilinea sp. BSH.14 | reverse complement strand
GCTGAGCACCGGGCCGCTGGGCGCCTCCGGTTCCAGATGGCGCACCAGCGTGGGCTGAAACGGCTCGAGCATGCCAGCGGCAGCCTGCTCCTTGATCCAGCGGTCGTTCTTGAGCATCGAGGAGAGGAGCTAAAGGCCGCGGCGCAGCTGGGTGACCTGATCGGCGATCGCCTCGCTGATGTCGTTCCTGGTGGAAGACCGAGGCAAGCTGCTGGTCTACCGGTCGTTCTTCCATGAGCACGCTGTGCTGGCACCCCGCTGGCGGGGTCTGGAGTGGGTGGGGGGAGGAACAACCGCTCGCGCGGGGTCGGTTCGGCGCAGGAGGGGTGAGGAGAATCACCCTGACCATCAAGGGTCAGGATCCGGTAATTCAGTGTGTCTGCCCAGCCGCACTTCTGGAGTCCCCATGACCATGGGAAGGTCTCATGGTCATAGGGACAGCTGCAAGGCAGGAAATCCTGAAATGAACAGAGCTGGAAAGGCGCGAATGACGATATCTCGTCGCCCCCCTTACCACAGCAATGTATCAGCGATCACCAAATTCCTGAATGCTTGACAGGGGGGGGCAGCAACATATGCTAAGGAAGATGGATGCTAGCCGCTTTTATGTCATCTCTCGCTAATCTTTTTGGAGACAGTCTCGCGAACCAGGCCACTCTTAAGTGGGTCACCGACAGTACCTATAGGTCCGCTAATACAGCCCCAGTCGTATCTAGAATGATAACTCAAGGTCGCGAGATGACGCAATCGGCTCGACAGGACTTGGCCCGATGGCAGGAGGTAGTTGAACAAGAAAAGCAGCGTATCGCCAATGGTGAGATAGAGAGTAAAGGAAGGTGGGGCGTTGTTGATGCGTATGGCAACATTCATACGTGGCCACCGGGTCAAGACCCATTTGCTTCCAATGTTGCACCTACGCGCGAAGACGCTATCACTCAGATGCGAGGCAATGACGCACCCACCTCCGATGCTGCAGCTACGCGCACAGACGCTATCACAGGTAAGAAAGCCATCAAAGGCACTTGGGAAGTGCCAAGAGGAACGGACGACGTGCTTACCTTTTCATTTAACAACAAAACATTTAAGACTGACTATGCCGTGAGGCTTAGGGCCCGCAAAAAATGGAGCAAAGTCTCTTTTTTCGATGATGCCAACCAAAATGGCAAATTCAACAACGGTGAAACTCTTTGGGGCTCATTCAAAGCCAGAAGCGAGATTCTATCCCGCCTCGAAGGGAAGAATCCGTTCGACAGAGCCCTGCTCAGCACCGACAGCGGAAATCTTAAATTGTTTTACGAAAATGATTTACTGGCGAAGGGCCGTCTCACAAGAACTGCGCTGACCATCATTTTGGCTGAGATTTAGCCAGGATTCAGGGTTCAGTTTTATACTCCGCTAATCACATCCCGAACGACTATCCGTAGAAGGGTTCATTCCCAAAATACCGAACTCAGCGGAGGAATCCAGGCCCTGATCGCCACATTGACCACCAAACCTGCGCTGACCAACAGTATGTTGGTCGTGACCTGATGGGCATGGGCCAGCTTCACATCCGCGCTGGAGTCAAACCCGCGCCAGCGTCACCCGCTCGGGCTGGTGCTGGTATTTGCGGCCCGGCTCAGGGGTTGAGCAGAACCAACTGACGGGCCGGCAGCAGGGGGACGAAATCCCGATCGAAGGTCGCCAGG
>JALQST010000468.1 GCA_023264315.1 Nodosilinea sp. BSH.14 | reverse complement strand
GACATTGAATTCTTTAACCGAACCCCGGATTCCTAGTGCTATGGCAAAATCTGACCCCAACCGCGTCCTCCGTTTGTTGCCCCTGGTTGCCGGGGGGCTGGGGGGCACCCTGCTGTTGCTGAATCGGTTCCTCACCCCAGGGCTGACGGAATCCCAAACCCGATCCGACGTGATGGGGGTGATCCTCAGTGCGCTGTTGATCCTCACCGGGTTGTTATGGCAGCGGGTGCAGCCCATCCCCCCCGAGGCCGTCATTTTGGAGGGGGAGGAGGGCTTTGACCTAGACAACACCCTGCCCGATGCCCTGAAAACAGAACTGGCCTGGGCCTCCCACCTGCTGCTCACCAATACGGTGACGCGCTCGGTGGTGGTGTATGTGCGGGGGCGGGTGGTGCTGCGGCGGGGGGTCTTGGGGCCAACGGCGACGGTGGAACCGGGGCCAATTCTGACGCGGGTGCTGGAGACGGGCAAAGCGGTGTATCTGGTGAACCTGAAGATCTACCCCGGTCGGGTGGAGTTTACCTATCTACCCCCCAACACCCAGGGGGTGATCTGCCAGCCCTTGGGGGATCAGGGGGTGCTGATCTTGGCGGCCAATGCCCCCCGTAGCTATACCAAGCAGGATGAAGCCTGGGTGGAGGGCATCGCCGACAAGCTGGCCTATTCTCTCTCAACCTTCACCCCAGAAACGCCGTCCCAGCCCCTAGACTGAGGGCCGAGAACGCCGCCAGTTAAACCAGTTTTCCGCCCAGTCGCGCCGCCATTGGCCCGGTTGCCAGCGCTGCCGTTGCCATGCGGCCACCATTTGCTCCAGCAGATCGACATGGCTGTGGGGCAGGGCCGAAAACCGATCCCAGTGCTGAATTCGCCGATCATTCTGCATCATGGTGGCCACGGTTTGGATCAGGTCAGGGGCGCAGGTTCCCCAGATCTGTGCCCCCAGCAGTCGGCCATCGCGATGCACCACCCAGCGGCACAGCCCGGTAGTATCCCCCGCCAGGTGGGCCGCGAGGGTGTCCCCCAGATAAACCTGAATCACCGATGCCTCGGAGCCAAACCAGCGCTGGGCTTGGTGGGCCGTCATCCCGACGCGCCCTAGGGCGGGCACCATGGGCAAGACACACGGTCGATGGAACGAGGATAGACGGCGATAGGGCAGATACAGGGCATTGCGCACGGCAACGGGCACATCCTGACAATCTGTCGTAGCGGCCCAATAGCCGCCCAGGGCAGGCCCACAGGCCAAAACGCGGGGATGGGCCGTTCGCAGCCGATCATCCACCACCAGCCCCGCCACACCGGGCCGCAGCCCTAGGGCCGCTAGGTTCAAGCTAGCCATATCCGGCTGTTGGGCCGTTCCCAGGATGAGCTGCTGGCCGTGGATCGTTGTGCCATCCGCCACCGTCACTCTAAACTGGCCGTCGTAGGTGACGGCGGTGGGCCGTTGCCCCAGGCGCACCGTCACCCCCGAGGCCCGGAGCAGTTGCTCCCCAAACAACGACATATCGGCATCTTCCGTGGGCAAAAGTTGGCTACCTCGGCTCAGCAGCGTCACCGCGCAGCCCAGCCGAGCCAACCCCTGGGCCAGGGCAATCGCCTGGGGACTGCGACCAAGGATAATGGCGCTGTCCGGCAGGGTATCCCAATAGGGGAAGTCCTCTAGGGGGCTGTAGGGCGTGGAAGCCAGACCGGGAATGGCGGGAACCGTCGGCTGGGTGGGTGGACAGAGCAGATAGCTTCTCGCCCGCAGCCGCCGATCCGCCGTGGTTAGCGCCAGCCGAGGCCGTGCCCCAAACTGACCCACCGCCGCCAGGGTATCCACCCCCATCATCGCCAAGGCCGACAGGGATAGGGGAGCCGCCGCCAGGGCCATGGCCGCCTGGATCTGCTGCCGCACGGTGGCCCAATTCCGCCCAGCAGACGGATCACCAGGAGCCCAGACCGCATCTCCACCCCGCCCCGTGGCTGAGGTCAACCGCTCCAGCCCCACAGACA
>JALQST010000467.1 GCA_023264315.1 Nodosilinea sp. BSH.14 | reverse complement strand
GGCATGGGAGGCCATGCAGGCGGTCAGGAGGCCAGTCGCTTAGCCACGGCCACCATCAAGGACTTTCTAAACCACCACTGGCAGGATGATCAGCCCACCGCTGAACTGCTCCGCCAATCCCTGCGCCAAGCCAATAACGCCATTCTGCGCGACCAGTTCCAACATCCCGAACGTTCAGACATGGGCACAACGGCGGTGGTGCTGACCTTTCGGCCCCAGGATGAGCAACCCTGGTGTGCCCACGTGGGCGACTCTCGTCTGTATCGCCTGCGAGGGCACCAGCTCGATCAAATTACCGAAGATCACACCTGGATTGCCCGCGCCATCCGCGAAGGGGAAATGACCCCAGCCCAGTCGCGCACCCATCCCTGGCGGCATGTGTTGGCCCAGTGCCTAGGCCGCGAAGATCTCACCCAAATCGATGCGCAGCCGATTGAGGTGCATCCTGGGGATCGTCTGCTGATGTGCAGTGATGGCCTCACCGAGGAACTGTCCGATCACCTGATTGCCTCCCACCTGAAATCCATCCGGGCCTGCGAAGCCGCCGCCGCCGCCCTCGTCAGCTCTGCCAAACAGCGGGGCGGACGAGACAACATCACGGTGATCGTGCTGAATCCAGCTCCAACGATCCCCTAACCACCGCAGGGGCCATCCCTGGCCATCCTTCACCCATCGGCCTCGTCCTGTTCTGTGGCGCTATGGCATCCTTGCTCTCCAAGCTATTGATGGCGGTGCTGGCGGTGGGGCTAGGCTGTGGCGGCGTGATGACCCTGTTCTACGGGGCAAATGAACTGGTGGAGCGACTGGCCCCCGGGCGGTGCAGAAACCAGATTTTGCCCTGGGTGTACCTGGCTCCGGCCTTGCTGCTGCTGGCGGCCTATTTGGTGATTCCCACCCTGGTGACGGTGTACCTCAGCCTGCTGGATGCCCGTTCCCAGTCTTTTGTAGGATTCGCCAACTACCTAGCCCTAGTGACCGATAAGGGCATGGGCATCGCCCTGCGGAATAACCTGCTGTGGCTAGTGGGGGTCACGGGGGTAAGCGTCAGCCTAGGGCTGTTGATTGCGGTGCTGGCCGACCGGGTGCGCTACGAGGTGGTGCCTAAAACGCTGATCTTTCTGCCCATGGCCATTTCCTTTGTGGGGGCCAGCGTGATTTGGAAGTTCATCTACGCCTTTTGTCCGGCGGGAACGGCCCAGATTGGCCTGCTCAACGGCGTGGTAACGCTGCTGGGGTTTGAACCCGTAGGCTGGCTGGTGGAGCGATTCATCAATAACGTCGCCCTGATTGCGATTATGATTTGGCTGCAAACGGGCTTTTGCATGGTCCTGCTATCGGCGGCCATCAAGGGGATTCCCAGCGAAATCCTCGAAGCAGCCCGCATTGATGGTGCCAATGAGTTTCAGATTTTCTGGCGCGTGATTTTGCCCATGACCCGATCGACGATTCTAGTGGTGGCCACCACCGTGATTGTGGGGGTGCTGAAGGTGTTTGATATTGTGTTTGTGATGACGGGGGGCACCCTGGGCACCGAGGTGATCGCCAGTCGCATGATTAAGGAAATGTTCAACTATCGCAATTTTGGCCACGGTAGCGCGATCGCGGTTATTCTCCTCCTCGCGGTCATTCCTGTCATGATTATCAACATTCGTCGCTTCCAAAACCAAGAATCCCACTAAACCCATGTCTACTGCTCCGATTCTGCAATTTTTGAAGCGGTTACCGCTCCACTTCACCCTTACGGCGATCGCCCTGGTGTGGAGCCTGCCCACCGTGGGCCTGCTGATTAGCTCCCTGCGGCCCAAGGATGCCCTCACCCGCTCCGGCTGGTGGACCGTTTTTCAGCATCCCTTCGACTTCACCCAGTTTCAACTGGCCAACTATGGGGAAGTGCTAACCCGATCGGGCATGGGACAGGCGTTTTTGAATAGTTTGCTGATTTCGATTCCGGCAACGCTCCTGCCGATCGCGATCGCCACCTTTGCCGCCTATGCCTTGGC
>JALQST010000466.1 GCA_023264315.1 Nodosilinea sp. BSH.14 | reverse complement strand
CCGCCGCCCGATGCGTTCATCCTGCTGAAAACCTAGCAGCAAATGCTCCACGGAAATGAACTGATCCTTAAAGTTCTCCCGGGCCTCCTCCGCCTTGTCCAGCATTCGATCCAGGCTTTTGCCCAGATACAAATTGCCGTCCATGGGGGTGCGTACCTTGGCCTGCCGCTGGGTAAAGGTCTCCAGTTCGTCCAGGATGAGATCCGTATCCAGCTTGGCCTTAGCCAGAATGCGGTGGGCCAGCCCGTCCTCCTCTTGGTCGAGCATGGCGATCATCACATGCTCGACTTCTAAATATTGATGTTTGAAGCGGCGGGCGACATCCTGCGCCTCAACAATGGCATCCCAGGCTTTGTCGGTAAACTTATCCGGATCGGTGGGCTGCATAATCTCCGTGGGCGGGCGGCTTTGGGGGGAACCGTTGGTATGTAACAGACCTTGTAACGGTTGGAAAATCAGTATATCAGGTACGGGCGGGGGGCATGGTTGTGGGGGAATCGGGAGTTGGGAGTCGGGCCGATGGTAGGGGCGGGGTCTCCCCATCCCAGGGGCTAGGGGCGCTACGTTCTCTACGGAGCCGTGGCCCTACCCCTTGGTCGTCCCCATCCCAGGGGCTAGGGGCGCTACAGGTAGGTTAGCGTTAAAATCGATTTCCATCATGGCGGTGCTGATTGCCCGGTGCCGCCCCCATCCATCAGACTAGGATAGAAAAACCGGGTAGAGCGCCCAGGGTGGCTCGGCTGGATCCCGGCATTGGGCCAGTTGTTGTTGGATAGGTTGAGGGTTTCGTGACGGCATTTCCCCCGAGTTCTGCATCCTTGCCCAGCCCTCGATTACCTCGGCAGCGCTGGCGCATTCCCCCGGTCAACGCTCCCCTGACGGAGGATTTGGCGGCGGCAACGGGGCTTTCGCCGTTGATGGCCCAGGTGTTGGTGCAGCGTGGCATTTTGGTGCCCGAGCAGGCAGTGGACTTTTTGAACCCGGAGCGGCTTCAGTTGCCTTCGCCGCTGCTGGAATTTGAGGACTTGGCCCTGAGTTTGGATCTGCTGACCGAGGCGATCCAATCGGGACGACGGATCGCCATCTGTGGCGACTACGACGCCGACGGCATGACCAGCACCGCCCTGTTGCTGCGGGCCTTGCGCACCCTGGGTGCCGAGGTGGACTACACCATTCCCAGCCGCATGAGCGAGGGCTATGGCATCAATCCGCGCATTGTGGAGGACTGCTACGCCGACGGGGTGAGCCTGATTTTGACGGTGGATAACGGCATTGCCGCCTTCGCCCCCATCCAGCGGGCGAGGGAACTGGGGCTGACGGTGATTGTCACCGATCACCACGATTTGCCGCCGCAACTGCCCCCCGCCAACGCCATTTTGAACCCCAAACTGCTGCCCGAAACCTCGCCCTATCGCGGCGTGGCGGGGGTGGGGGTGGCCTACATCCTGGCGGTGTGCTTGGCCCAGGCCCTCAACCAAACCCAAGACCTGACGGCTCCGCTGTTGGAACTGTTTACCCTGGGCACCATTGCCGACCTGGCCCCGTTGACGGGGGTGAACCGTCGCTGGGTGCGACGGGGGCTGGGGCTGCTGCCGAGGTCGCAGATTTTCGGCATTCAGGCGTTGATCCAAGTGGCGGGGCTGGCCGATCAGAGTAAAGCCCTCAAGCCTGAGCACATCGGCTTTCGGCTGGGGCCACGGATCAATGCCGTGGGGCGGCTCAGCGATCCGCAGATTGTCATCGACCTGCTGACCACCGACGACCTGGGCACCGCCCTAGAGCGGGCCATGCAGTGCGAGCAGATCAACACCACCCGCCAAGACCTCTGCCAGCAGATTGAACAGGAGGCCGTGGCCTGGTGCGAGCAGCAGCAGGCGGCGGGAAACCTAAACCGGCTACGGGATCGGGTGCTGGTGGTGGTGCAGGAAGTATCGGCGGTGACCATACTACAAAAGTTGGCGGCGTTGGATTGGAGTACGATATTACCGGAGTTGCTACTT